>CACWRR010000014.1 GCA_902763335.1 uncultured Lachnospiraceae bacterium
TATAAAGGAGACGGGAGAGTTTGTAGATAACGGACTGCATCAGATATACATAAATGCACATGGAAGAGATGGAAGCAGAATATCACGCCTGATGAAACATTTTAATGAACCGGACTTTTCAGATGAATAATTTCCTAAGATATCAGATAAAGTACACAGATTGAAACATGATAAAAAGGAGAGGTTTGGTATGTGCAAGGCTGTAGAAGATTATGCGAATAAACGTGCTAGAGAACAGGGAATACAGAACTACATAGAAGCAACAATTGAATATTCAGGTTTACCGGAAGAGAAGATTATAGAAAAGGTCATGAACAGATTTAACATAACAAGGGAAGAAGCAAAAGAGTATTACGACGAATGCAGTTCTTTGGAGTAAGACAATTTTCTCAAAAACAATATAAAAAAACTCAAGTTCTATATTTACATAGGCTTGAGTTTTTTTATATTTTAATTAACAATAACAAGATTTCCCGTTTGTGTTTCTTTTTTTACTACACCATTTGCCTACAAAACTTACTTCTCATCAACGACTTGGAAGATATAGAATTTTAAATAATATGACTCATCTGCAGCCCAGAGTATCGGATGGTCCGGTGCCTGTGTACGGTATTCAACCTGTCTCAATCTTTTGTGTACATCATATGACATGAAATGTGAGCATGAGCAAGTTGCCAGAAATCCACCATCTTTTACAAGCTTCATTCCACGCAGATTGATTTCTCTGTAGCCTTTTATTGCGTTTTTAATAGAATTACGTGATTTGGTAAATGCAGGTGGATCAAGTATTACAACATCATATTTTTCACCGGATTTCTCAAGGGCAGGTAACAGTTCAAATACATCCTCACATTTAAAATGCACTACATTTTCAAGATTGTTTAACCTTGCATTTTCTTCAGCCTGTGATACAGCAAGAGCGGAGGCGTCCACACCTGTTACATCGGTGGCACCGGCATAGCCGGCATTTAGGGCAAATGAACCTGTGTGAGTAAAACAGTCAAGAACCTTTGCACCTTTGCATAACCGCTGGATGGCGAGACGGTTATATTTCTGGTCGAGGAAGAAGCCGGTTTTCTGACCGTTCTTGACATCCACAATGTATTTAACACCATTTTCAACAATCTCTACATTAGTGTCAAATTCATCTCCGATAAATCCTTTAACACGCTCCATACCTTCGTTTAATCTGACTTTGGCATCACTTCTCTCGTATACACCACGGATTATTATTCCGTCATCCTTAAGTACTTCTTTAAGGGCATCGATTATCTGAAGTTTTAATTTGTCAATGCCGAGAGCGAGAGACTCTACAACAAGTACATCCGAGAATTTATCGATAACAAGTCCCGGAAGAAAATCGGCTTCACCGAATATGATACGGCAGCTTGAAGTGTCAACAGTCTTTTTCCTGTATTCCCAAGCATCCTTTACACGTTTCTTTAAAAAATCTGAATCTATATCTGCGTCTGCATTTTTTGATAAAATTCTCACGGTTATTTTGGAATTAGTATTAATAAATCCTTTTCCCATAGGATATCCGTCAAAGTCGGCTACATTTACGATGTCACCGTTTTCAAAATCACCGTCTATTTTTGCTATTTCGTTGTCATATACCCAGAGTCCGCCGGATTTTAATGTGCGGCCCTCGCCTTTTTTCAAAATTACGGTTTTTGTATTCATTATTCAAGTCCTTTCTTAAGTGCTTTAACATTTTCTTCCATCATCTTAACATAAGTTATGCCATCGTCAAACTGTTTTTGTGTTACATTGTGGCAGGAATAAAAAATACTTTTCTTTGCACCGGTTGAACTGCATATTGTATCAGCTATTTTTGTACTGCTGAGTTCAAGATAGTACACAGTAGAAATTTTCTCTTTCTTTACTTTATCAATGAGGAACTTTACTGTATCCACACTCGGTTCTGTATCTGTGCTGCATCCGCTGAATGCGGCATAATAATCAAGTCCGTATTCATCAACAAAATATCTCAGTGCAAATTTGTCTGCAAAAACAAGAGTTTTAACTCTGGCATGCTCCACAACATCTTTAAATTCTTTGTCAAGATTATCAAGCTGTGTTACATAGTTGTTACAGTTTGTCTGATAATAGTCGGCATTATCAGGATCGGCTGATTTAAGCGTGTCACATATCTGATTTACTAAAATGACGGCATTGGCAGGAGAAGTCCATATGTGTTCGTCGTATTCCTCTTCTTCGTGGTCATCGTCATGTTTATCCGAGTCATCATGGTCATCGCTGTGCTCATGGCTGTCTTCCATACCTTCCTTGTGTTCTTCGGTGACAATATCCACATAATCCATCATCCTGAGAATCTTAAAATCATTTTTGGATGAATCAAGGACACGGTCAGCCCAGTGTTCTATAGTTCCGCCATTGTAAATGAAAATGTCAGCTTTACTGATATTTATCATATCATCGGTTGTCGGCTCAAATGAGTGGGTATCCATTCCGGCAGGGACAATCATGGTAAGATTTACCTTGTCACCGGCAATCTGCCTTACAAAATCATAGTATGGAAATAATGTGGTTACAATGTTAAGTTTGCCGTTATTTTCTATATTTATATTATTTTTTTTAACTGTACCGCAGCCACTTAGAAATAATGTCAGCAATGCGACCGATATAATGGCTGTCAGAAATCTTTTTTTATTCATTGCATCCTCCATGTGTATTTGAATTTTCAACGGATGATGAGTCTGTATTGCACAGGCAGTCCTTACATACTCCGTAGAAAACCGTTTTGTTACTGTTGATGTTAAATTCATGTTCCGTATTAATGTGGTTATAAAACTCCTCAAGGTGAGAACAATTTACCTTTATAATGTTTCCACATTTTTCGCATTTAAGACCAAAATAAGTCTCTTTATCATTTTTTTCATATTTAAAACATGCACAGTTCATACCGTCCACTTTAATTTTACTGATGGCGCCCTGTTCAATAAGCCTTTCTAAATGCCGGTAAATAGTGGTCAGTCCTATTTTAATATGCTGTTCATTCATATAATCGGCAATCTGGCTGACGGTCAGATACTCGTCATTGTTGTGGGCAAAATAGTTGAGAATGGCTTGCTGTTGTTTGGTGTTGTACATTTTAAATCCTTTCTAAAGAGCTGTAAAATCCTAATAAATCTATAAAAAATTGAAAATGAAAATCATTTTCAATTATACACCACAATCAAAAAAAGTCTAGCAAAATATTGTATTAAACCTGTGTTATGGATATAATAATTGTAGGTTAATGAAATATCAGTATGATTATGAAACTGTAATGGAGGTTTCAAAAATGAATAATATATTAAAAATCCAGACATTTGTTATGATGTTTATTTTTGCATGTATGGCAGGAAAGGGTCAGACTGCTAAGGCAGATGAAACAGTTAATTCGCAGAGTGTCTATGAGAAACTTGATAAGGGAGAGGATGTGAATATTCTTATATTGGGAGATTCTATTGGAATAAGCAGCCATGCCAGTGATACAGAACATTCATGGGTTTATCAGATGGAACAGAGTCTAGAAGAACGGTATGGTTCATGCATATATATAAATAATATGTCGATGAATGGGAATATAAGTTATTCGGAATATGTAAGGGCCAAGGCACTTAAAGATGGTGTGAACTATGACCTTGCAATATTATGTGTGGGGGAAAATGACAGTGTGGATGAGTTTTCACCATATTACGAAGCTCTTATAAGAGCGGTGGCAGAGAAATATAAAAACTGTCAGATAATATCAGTGCTTCAGAGTTCACAGACATACGAGTCCGAGAAGATACAAAAGACCATTGCATTGTGTGAGCATTATGACATACCTATGGCGGATACCATAGCAGCATTTGCGCAGAGCGGCATACCATATGAACAGTTGAGCTCCGACGGTATTCATCCGAATGACACAGGATATGAGATATATACAAATACGCTAGTGGGACTTATAGACAGTCTTGTGAATAGTGATACAGTGCATGCCTGTGCAAAAAATATGGAGCCGCTTGACACGGATGCGGCAGATTTTAGTGGATTTTCGTACTATTCAGTCAAAGATTTCTCATATGATGGCAAAAATACATATGATATAGACGTGTCAAATGTATCCGGCACTCTGGGACTGGATTTCGGAATAATCAGAACGGATTGTGTAACAGAAGTATATGTGGACGGAGAACTTCAGGAGCAGAATGTGTCATTAAAGAACATCAGAAGGTATATAACTCCGGTGGGAAAAATTTCTGCAAAGACACATATAAAAATCGTCATTTCAAATGATGTGCAGGCGAGCCTGTTTTGCGGAATGATAATAAGCGGTTCAGGAAATCCTCCGGTAAATAATGCGTCATTTCTTACCCAGCCAAAGATTACGGGTGCAAAAAATACATCTCTCGGAGTAAAAGTAATGTGGGAACCGGAAGAAAATGTAACGGGATATGTAATTTACAGAAAAAATCTTGGAAGTGAAGTTTACCACAAAATAGGAAGTGTTTATTCCGGAGATACAGACAGTTATATTGACATGAAAGCAAAGTCCGGAAAGACATACACATATGCTGTAAGGGCTGTGAGAGATGATGTGCCGGGATTTTATGAACCTGGAATAAAGAACACATATATTGCATCTCCGGAACTGAATTTAAAGAATGGTGAAAATTCAGTTGAATTGTCGTGGAATAAGATAAACGGTGCAAAAGAATATATTGTATACAGAAAAGAATATGGCGGAAAGTGGTGTAAAATCAGAGAAGTAAAGGGAAAAACATCGACACAGTGCAATGATTACAACGTTGAAAGTAATACGTTATACATGTATTGTGTCAAGGCGGGCAACAGTGCCGTTAAAAGTGAGAAATCAAAAGAGAATGCCATAACATATGTTCAGGCGCCGGTTATGAAGAAACTTCAGAATACGAAGAGTGGAGTAAAAGTCAGATGGAACGAAGTTGACGGTGCGGACAGATATTATTTGTACAGAAAGACAGGAAACGGCAGATACAAATTAGTAAAGAAGTTAAATGGCATTGATAACATATACTATACAGACACCAAAGTAAAAGCAGGAAAAACGTACAGTTATATGGTAAAGGCTGAAATAGACGGAAGCAGCAGTTGCTATTCAAAACACAAGTCGATACGGAGGGAAAAATGATTACAATAAGCATTTGCATGATAGTTAAAAACGAGGCAGAAACCCTTGCAAGATGTCTTGATTCACTTAAGGGGATTGGTGATGAGATAATCGTGGTTGATACCGGCTCAACGGATGAAACTAAAAAAATTGCTGCAAAGTATACAGATAAAATATATGATTTTAAATGGATAGACGACTTTAGTGCAGCCAGAAATTTCTGTTTTTCAAAGGCTGGTATGGATTATATATATACTGCAGATGCAGACGAGATTCTCGATGAGGACAATTATCACAGATTTATGGATTTAAAAAAGGCGATGATTGATGATGTGGAAATAGTCCAGATGAAATATATAAATGATGCTGCGGATAACAGTGTGCAAAACAGCGTTGCGGAATACAGACCAAAATTATTCAAAAGACTGAGGACATTTACATGGATAGACCCTGTACATGAAACAGTCAGACTGAATCCTGTAGTATTTGATAGTGACATATCTATACTTCATTGTCCGGTGGGAATACATAATACGAGAGATTTTGGAATATTTAACAGACAGATAAGAAGAGGAATACCACTGTCATCAAGAATCAGAAATATGTATGCAAGGGAACTGTTAAAAGGCGGCAGTGCAGAGGATTTCAATAAAGTAACCGAATATTTTGAAGGTGTATACAATAGTGAAGAAACAAATGATGATGCAAAAAAAGAGGCAGCATGTGTTCTTGCAAGAACATACAGACTTAATGGTGACATGGTGAACTTCTTTAAATATGCATTGAAGGACATGCTCACTACACCATGTTCGGAAATCTGTTATGACATTGGCGAAGTATATTACGAGACAGGCGATTATCTGGAGGCTGCCATATGGTATTACAATGCGGTATACGAAACAGGCAGCATACTGGACATACATACATCTGGGGATATGTCATTGTACCGTCTGGCAGACTGTTACGAAAAACTCTCTGAAAATGATAAAATATACACTGAAATGTATAAACAATACAAAGAACTTGCAGACAACTGGAAAATTCCGGAAGAACTATAGCAAAGAAAAAATCTGATATTATTGATAAATATTTGCTACAACGAGGCTTTTTTGATAGAATAAAAATAAATGTAATATACATATGTGTGCAGATTTACAAAGTTTTGCAATGCCTATACGAAAGGAGAATCATATGCAGAAGATTTCATATATATACAAAACATTTCTCATAACACTACTGGTGGTTATCATTGCATTTCTCGTGCCGAATTCAGTCCGGGCGGATGAAGATGAATATATGGTATCAGTTGTGGACGGAGAGAATGGAACCCTTACGGTCACATACAACGGAGAAGAGATATCAGGCGGGGAGACGGTTAAAAAAGGTTCTGTAATCAGGCTAGCAAATGAGCCTGATAAATATTACAGATTTCTCTATTATCTGGTAAATGGAGAACCTTTTTATAATCCACAGTATACGGTTAATTCTGATGTGGAGATATCAGCCGTATTTGTGCCAAAGACATATAAGATAAGTGCAAAGGTAACAGGCGGACAGGGAAGTATATCGACCGGAGACATGACCACGGTAAATGCAGGTGAGGAAGTGACGGTTACACTGCTTCCGGCACCGGGATACATTGTGTCACAGCTTATAGTGAATGGAGAAGATGTTACGGACTTGGTACCGGATGATAACATATATGTTACTGATGATACATGGGAAGGATTGAGCATAAACGTAACATTTGAAAGGATACGACTGGATATAGAGGCATCAACAGATGGAAACGGTGTTGTGAGAGTTGCAGATTCAGTCGAATACGGAAGTGATTTGTACATAACATTTGAGCCGGACAGAGGATATGTGCTTGGAGATGTGTATATTGATGATAAGAAAGTACAGGTGACAGACAACCGTTATCTGTTAAGTAATGTGACCGAATCACACAGCATTTATGCAGAGTTTACAGAAGTTTACTGTAATGTAGATGTAAAGACGGGAGAGCACGGCAGTGCCTCTGAATCCGGTACGGTAAGATATGGAGACAAATATGTTCTTATGATATATCCGGATAAGGGATATCAGGTGGATGAGATATTATTAAACGGAACACCGGTGTATGCGACTCAGGGAAAATATGTAATAGAGAGTGTGGAAGAAGACATAAACATTGCGATTGCATTTGAGCCAAATGAGATTGGACAGGCAAAGATACAGTCTGTTACATCCAAAGGTGTTCATGAACTGAAAGTTTTGTGGGAGGCTGTTGACGGAGCAGAAGGATATGAAATATACAGAAAAACTGACGGTGGTTCAGGTTACAGACTTATAGCGGATGTTAAAGCTGCGTATTTTGAGCAGAGCTACACTGATACAAAGGTGAAATGTGGCGTCAAATATCATTATAAGGTGAAAGCCTATAAAGAACGCTGGAATGATAAACTATACGGTCTTATTTCGGACTCACAATCAGGACATTCCGCACCGGTTAAATCAAGGATATCGTCAATTAATAACAATGGAATATCATCAATAATCGTAAAGTGGGACAGAGTTAAAGACATTCACGGTTATGAAGTGCATGTAAGTACAGCAAAAAATGGTACTTATAAGCTATACAGACGAACATCAGGGAATAAAAAGGCAGACAGAACCGTAACCATAAAGGGGTTAGCCACGGGCAGCAGGTATTATGTGAAGATTAGAGCATACCGAAAAACGGATGGCGGATACATATATGGAAGATATTCAACGGTAAAAAGCTGTGAAACTACTTATTTTACTAAGGTAAAAGGCATAAGAGCAAGAATGGAAGGCTTTGAATATGCCAAAATAGTATGGAACAAAAAGTCAGGAGTAGACGGATATGTAGTGTACTGGTCAGAAAAGAAAAACGGCAGATATCAGAGGATAGCCACAGTTAAGGGTGGAAATATACATACATACAGCGATGCATTTTTTGTAACCGGAAAGAACTACTACAAGGTAAAGGCGTATAAAGACATAAACGGAAAACGGGTGTATGGAAGTGCATCAGACGCGGCAGGAGTTAATGCGGTAATCAAAACAGGCAAAAATTAATGCAGTAATCAAAGGCTGGATATCAGTCTTAAAATAAGAAAGAGAGGTGTTTCATATGAGTAATGTATTTGAAACAGAAAATATCCTTGCATGGATGGGATATTTTTCAGGAAAAATGAGTGTGGGGCCTGAGAAATTCAAGGTTTTAAACATTTGTGGAAGAGAGAAAAATGTCATTCCGACGATTGAGACCCACAAGAGAGTTCTCATATTTGCGGATTCTGACCATGAGGAATTGTTTTATGAATTCTGGGAGGCAGGATTTGGAGAATATGACATATGGTATGGGGAAGGAATAGGAACTGATACCGAGATAAAAAAGGATAAGGTAAAAAATGTTATCAACAAAAAAATAACCGGACCGACAGTTATTCTCGTAGTAAATGAAAACACAAGGGAATCTTATAGAATAGGTATCAAAAATGAGAATTTCAGCAAGGGGCCTATTCACTATGTTGGAAATGAAATCAGAGCCGTAATCATGAGTCTGCTCGGAATAGATGAGCATGACACGGCAGTTATAGTAAGCGGAGAAAGCATCGTTATCGAGGCAGCGATAAATGCCAGTGAAGGTACGATTATAGCCGTTGAGGGTACTGAGGCTGCAAAACACTCTATGGAGGAAAATGTAGATAAATTTGGTGTTACAAATGTAAAGATTATTCCGGACCTGAGTGAGAAATCCCTCGCAGATGTGCCGGCACCGAGAATTGCATTCATAGTGGCAACTAAAAATCTTGAGGAAGATATAAGAAATCTCCTTACAAAAAATCCGCATATGCAGTTTGTCATATATACTCTTGAGCTTGACATTCTGTCAGGTATCAAAAATATATTTAAAATATATGGTATCAAAGATATGGAAGTTATACAGATTTCCGTATCCAAAACTGATAAGAGAAGCGTATTTGTATCCCAGCCGTCACCGTGGCTTATAACAGGTACAGTATAGCTGAAAAATTTTATATGAAATGAGGAAAGAAAAAGTGAAAGACACAGTAGAAATCAGATGGCATGGAAGAGGCGGCCAGGGTGCCAAAACAGCGGCACTGCTTCTTGCAGATGTTGCATTTAACACCGGAAAGTATGTACAGGGATTTCCTGAATACGGTCCGGAGCGAATGGGAGCACCGATAACGGCTTACAACAGAATAAGTCCCAATAAGATAAGGGTTCACTCTAATATCTATGATCCGGATTATGTGGTTGTAGTTGATGAGACACTTCTTGAGTCGGTGGATGTTACGAAGGGACTTAATCCTGATGGAGCTATCGTGGTGAATTCAGCAAAGACACCTGATGAGATACGCCCGCATCTGAAAGGATACACAGGAAAAGTTTATACAATCGATGCACACAGAATATCTGTTGCCACTCTTGGAAAATATTTCCCTAATTCACCTATGCTTGCAGCAATCGTTGCCATAAGCGGTGTAATTTACAGGGCAACATTTCTCAAGGAAATGGAAGCTTCATACAAACATAAATTTGCAAAAAAACCTGAGGTAATAGAAGGAAATATGAACGCACTTAAGATGGTGCTTCAGGAATTGTAAGATAGCAGATATATACATATCAGAATGGAGGAAAAATGGCTACAGATATTTCAAAAATAACAGAAAAAAGTCCATGGCAGGATCTGACGGAAGGAAATCATGTTTATGCCGGCGGGACATCAGTATATTTCAATACAGGCGAGTGGAGAGCGTACACTCCAATATTTAACAAGGATAAATGTACACAGTGCCTTTTATGTGCACCATGCTGTCCTGACAGCAGTATACCGGTAAAAAACGGTGAGAGAGATGAATTTGATTTGGATCATTGTAAAGGATGCGGCATATGCGCCAAGGTCTGTCCTTTTGATGCAATAACCATGAAGGAGGGCAAATAAAAATGGCTATAAGAGAACGTTTATCGGGAAATGAAGCAGTTAGTTATGCGATAAAGCAGATTAATCCGGACGTAATGCCGGCATTCCCTATTACACCGTCAACAGAGATACCACAGTATGTTTCAACATATATAGCAAATGGTGAATGTGATACAGAATTTATACCGGTTGAGAGTGAGCACAGTTCGATGAGTGCTACAATAGGTGCTTCGGCAGCAGGTGCAAGAGCATTGACAGCTACATCATCATGTGGTATGGCACTTATGTGGGAGGAATTGTATGTTGCAGCTTCAAACAGACTTCCTATCGTGCTGGCACTTGTAAACAGAGCGTTAAGCGGTCCTATAAATATTAACTGTGACCATTCAGACAGTATGGGAGCCAGAGATTCAGGCTGGATACAGATATATGCAGAGAATAATCAGGAGGCATATGATAACTTTGTGCAGGCATACAGAATAGCAGAGCATAAAAATGTGCATCTCCCTGTTATGATATGTCAGGACGGATTTATCACGAGTCATGCCGTTGAGAACATTGAGCTTCTTGAGGATGATGTAGTAAAGAATTTTGTCGGAGAATATGAACCTGAGAATTTCCTTTTAAATACTGAGACACCTATGGCTGTAGGACCTTATGCGGTATCAAACTATTATATGGAAAGCAAAAAGGCCCAGTCAGAGGCAATGAACAATGCAAAACAGGTAATTCTTGATGTTGCTAAGGAATTTGCAGGTATTTCAGGCCGTGAATACGGATTCTTTGAAGAATACAGACTTGAAGATGCGGATTATGCTATAGTTATGATTGGTTCGGCAGCAGGAACAACTAAAGATGCCATTGATAAAATGAGAGAAGAAGGTAAGAAAGTAGGACTTCTTAAGATAAGGGTATTCAGACCATTTCCGGAAAAGGAGATAGCAGAGGCACTTAAAAATACTAAGGCAGTCGCCATTCTTGACAGGGCAGACAGTCTTAACGGACACGGAGGACCGCTTGGTTCAGAAGTTACTGCGGCATTATTTAATGCAAAATGTACAATGGATGTCAGAAACTATATATACGGTCTCGGCGGAAGAGATTTCAGGGTTGAAGATGCCGAGGAAGTATTTACAGAGCTTGAAGAACTTGTAACAAATGGAAAAGAAGTGGGAAATTACAAATATATAGGATTAAGAGGCTAGGAGATTAAACTAATGGAAACAAAGAAGAGATATAATTTAAAAGAAGTTATGAGTCAGCCGGAACGTTTAGCTCCCGGTCACAGAATGTGTGCCGGATGTGGCGGAACTATTGCAGTAAGAGCAGTGTTAAGAGCTTTACATGAAGGTGATCATGCAGTAATAGGTAATGCGACAGGATGTCTTGAGGTATCAAGTTTTATGTACCCGTATACGGCATACACAGACAGCTATATACATAACGCATTTGAAAATGCAGGAGCAACAATGAGTGGTGTTGAGACTGCCTATAAGCGTTTGAAAGAAAAAGGAAAGATTAAGGACGATTTTAAATTTATAACATTTGGTGGAGACGGTGGAACATATGACATAGGTTTCCAGTCATTGTCAGGAGCAATGGAGCGTGGACATGATATGGTATATGTCTGTTATGATAACGGTGCTTATATGAATACAGGTATACAGCGTTCTTCTGCAACACCTATGTATGCTGATACAACAACCACACCGGTTGGAAGAGAGTCTGTAGGTAAGGTTCAGTATCGTAAAGACCTTGCAGCAATTATTGCCGAACATAAAGTACCTTATGTTGCTCAGACAACATTTTTGGGAAATTTCAAGGATATTCACACGAAGGCTGAAAAGGCTATATATACTCCGGGACCGGCATTTTTAAATGTTATGAGTCCATGTCCGAGAGGCTGGAGATATGATGCATCTGATATTATGGAAATATGCAAACTTGCAGTCGAGACATGCTACTGGCCGTTATTTGAAGTGGTTGACGGAAAATGGCAGTTAAGTTATGAACCGAAGAATAAACTTCCTATTGAAGATTTCCTTAAGGTTCAGGGAAGATTTAAACATTTATTTAAGAAGGGAAATGAAGAACTGATTGTTAAGTTCCAGGAGGAAGTTGACAGACGTTGGGAAGACCTTTTGTTCAGATGTTCACAGGAATAGAGATAAGTTATGACAAAATTAGATGAGATAGCGGCAGCATTGGATTGCAGCCATGTATATATACAGACCCATGATTTTCCTGACCCGGATGCCATAGCATCGGCATTCGGGCTTCAGGTACTTTTAAAGACCAGAGGTATAAGTTCTACCATATGTTATAAAGGACTTATTGACAGATACAGTACGGCAAAGATGGTTCAGCTTCTCGGAATCCAGCTTAATAATCTCGAGCGTCTTGAGGAGATAGATGTTCTTGAGGAGAGTGATGAGGTTATACTTGTGGATTCACAAAAGGGAAATGCAAATATAGTAGATATGACGGGGGATGAAGTCATATGCATAGACCATCATCCGGTTACTACAGACATATTCTCATACAGGGTTAAGGATATCAGACCTGAGTATGGTGCGTGTGCTACGATTATTGCAGAGTACTTTTTTGAAAATAATATTCCCATGACAAAGGAACTTGCCACGGCATTTACATATGCCATCAGGGTGGATACAAACGGTCTGTTGCGTGGTGTATGCAAGAAGGATATAGAGATACTTTCAGAAATATATGACCTTACGGACTACAGTATCATTAAAAGTCTGGAAAACAGTGTGGTATACAGAGAAGACCTTAAGATGTTTGCTGAGGCTATGGAAAATATAGCTATATATGATAATGTAAGCTTTGCTCATGTTGGGGGCGGATGTCCTGAGACGCTTATAGCACTGATATGTGATTTCATGCTTGAACTTGTTGAGGTGGATTTCTCTGTAGTGTACAGTGTGAAGTCCGGAGGAGTCAAACTATCCATAAGAAGTACCAATCCTAAACTCGATGCGGGAAAAATAGTCAGAAAGGCTCTTAAGGGAATAGGAAACGGAGGCGGACATGCAGAGATGGCAGGAGGATTCATGCCATTACCGGAAGGCCGGCACGATGAAGCGGAGATTTCCCTTGTTATAAGAGACAGGTTCCTTGGAGTTATGCATCTAAGCGGAAAACAGACTGTATAGCAGGACACAAAAACGCCACATTTTTCCCACATTTTCTCCATAAAATGAACATAATTCCATAAAAATTACCCATTATTATATAAGACATAACAAGGAAACAAATAAATGTTGATTATAAGAAAAGAGGTAATAGTTATGATGAATTATGAAGACAGAAATGAAAATATTATTGATGGTGAAGCAAAAGAGATAAATACAGAACAGAGTCAGACAGCGAAGAAAGCCAAAACAGCCGGTAAGAAAGGCATGAAGTACAAAGTAAGAAATGCAGCTGTATACGGTGTGGTATTCGGACTGGCATCAGGACTTGTATTTACGGGAGTAAATAAGGCAACAGGTACAGGAACTAAAACATCATATGTTCAGATGAGTACAACTAAGGATGCTTTATCTACAGCATATTCAGGAAGCACATCTGACAGTGAATCAGGAACATATACAGTTCAGGAAATTGCTGAGAAATGTATGTCAAGTGTTGTTTCTATATCATGCACAAGTGTAGAAAGTGTACAGAGCTTTTTCGGAGGTTCACAGCAGTATGAGAGCAACAGCGCAGGCTCAGGAATAGTAATGGCAAGAGATGATGACAATCTCTACATTGCGACGAACAATCATGTAGTTGCAGATGCGAATGAGATTTCAGTATGTTTTAACGATTCAGAGGATCAGGTATATCAGGCAGAGGTAAAAGGAACAGATTCTACAAATGATCTTGCCATCGTTGCCGTATCATTAAAGGATATACCGGAGGATGTATTAAGCCAGATAAGCATAGCAACACTTGGTGATTCGGATGAGACAAGTGTAGGAGAACAGGTAGTTGCCATCGGTAATGCACTCGGATATGGACAGTCAGTTACATCAGGATATATAAGTGCTCTTGACAGAGAGGTAGAGATAGATAATTCTACGGCAAAACTTATCCAGACAGATGCAGCTATCAACCCTGGTAACAGTGGCGGTGCATTATTCAATATGAAAGGTGAAGTAATAGGTATCAACTCAGCTAAATTCTCATCAGAGGAAGTTGAAGGTATGGGATATGCCATTCCTGTATCAGTAGCTGAGCCTATACTTGAACAGCTCATGACTATGCAGAAGGTAGATACAGATGAGAAAGGTGCTATAGGAATCAAGGGAACAGATGTAAGCTCAGATGTATCAGAAATGTATGATATTCCTCAGGGTGTATATGTTGACAGCGTGACAAAAGACGGAGCAGCAGAGAGTGCAGGTCTTGAGAAAGGTGATATAATAACAGCATTTGACGGAAAAGAAGTAAGTGATATGTCTACACTTAAGAATCTTCTTGAATACTATGCAGCAGGTGATAAAGTAGAAATAACTGTTCAGAGAAGAAGTGATTCCGGATATAAGGAAAAGAAATTCACAATCAAGCTTGATAAAGCTTCTGAAAATGAAACATCAGCAACAACTGAGGACAGAAACAGCGATTCAGACAAGAACAGTGGAAATAACGGAAACAGCGGAAGTAATGAAGACAGCCGGGGCGGATTTAATCAGGGACAGGCTTTCGGATGGTAGAAAATAAATTCATAAACAGGGCTTAGTGATTAAGAGAAGAAACCTTATGTAATATGTGACATATTTAATTCGACACAAAATTACATGAGGTTTCTTTTTTTGACATTTTATTATTGGTGAATATGCACAAAGGAATTTGAAAAAAGTATCCACAATGTAACAAAATCTTTATGGAAGCCAAATTCGGTTTGCAAAAAATATACAGATAATATATAGTTGATGTATAAGTTTGCAAATGGTTAATTGGCAACAAAAAATGGAGGTAATTATGAGAAAAAAGAAGTTGCAAAAAGTTTTATCTCTTGTGACAGCGATGGCATTGACATTTACGTCTACCGCATGGGCGCAGACGGGTAAAGTGTCGGGTGCATCAGGTGCCACAACGGATAACGAAAAGGTTTTCAAGGTGGTTATGGATGAGACAGGCTATATTACACCTACTGAGGAAAGTCAGGAACTTATGGAGACAGGTTCCGCATCGGATTTGGTTAAGAAACCGTTTTCATGGGATAATGCCACAGTTTATTTTGTACTTACAGACCGTTTCCTCGATTCGGATGAGAGTAACAACCATTCTTATGGAAGAGGTTTACAGGAAGATGGTAAAACACCGGTTGAAGGACTTGATTATAAGAACAATCCGGGTACATTCCATGGTGGAGATTTAAATGGTCTTACACAGAAAGTAACAAAAGTAACAGAAGGATATTTTAATGACCTTGGTGTAAATGCTATATGGATTACAGCTCCTTACGAGCAGATTCACGGATATACATCAGGTAACAAAAAAGGTGACAATGCTAATCAGTATCCTGACCCTGAAAAGGGTGGATTCCCATATTACTCATATCATGGATACTGGGCACTTGATTACACAAACATAGATGCAAACATGGGTACAGCGGATGATTTTGAGAAATTCGTTGATTCATGTCATGAGAGAGGTATCCGTGTTGTCATGGATATCGT
The DNA here is from genome assembly GCA_902763335.1 of uncultured Lachnospiraceae bacterium. Taxonomy (GTDB): domain Bacteria; phylum Bacillota; class Clostridia; order Lachnospirales; family Lachnospiraceae; genus UBA2821. Next base: position 15,788 of record CACWRR010000014.1, read on the forward strand.
TATGAACCATGTGGGATATGCCACAATGTATGATGCACAGGAATATGGTTTTTCTGATGCTCTTAAGAGCTCAGATGCAGGTGTATCATGGAAATCATACTACTTTGGTAATTCTACATTTCTTACAGGTGGTAAACCGGAAAGCCAGAATTTCTGGGTTACAAGCTCAAATGCATGGGCTAACTGGTGGGGCCCCGGATTTGTCAGGGCAGATTATCCGGGATACACAGCCGCCGGTGGAGATGAGTATCATATGAGTCTCAGCGGACTTCCTGATGTGGTAACTGAGAAGAGTGCATCAGAAGTTCCTACACCTCCGCTTCTTGTAAATAAGTGGAAGGGTGAAGGAAGATATGATAAAGAGCAGAAAGAACTTGATGATTTCTTTGCTAAGACAGGATACAAGAAACAGCCTAGATACTATATTATAAAATGGCTCACAGATTATGTAAGAGAGTACGGTGTTGACGGATTCCGTTGTGATACTGCAAAACACGTAGATCTTGATGCATGGAATGATTTGAAAATTGAGTCAGATAAAGCTCTTAAAGAGTGGAGACAGAACAATCCTGCTAAACCGGGTGCAGAGTGGACAGATGACTTCTGGATGACAGGAGAAGCATGGGGACACGGAATGGGAAAAAGTGCTTATTTCTCAAATGGTTTCGACTCTATGATTAACTTCCAGTTCAATAAGTCAGGAAATCCGGCAGGAATGGAAGGTACATATAGCAGCTATGCCGAAACAATCAACAGTGATCCGGACTTTAACGTATTAAGCTACCTTACATCACATGATGATTCAGATTCTACAGCAGGTGTATGGAGTAGTACTAATGAAGGTATGAAGAAACAGGGTACATGCCTCTTGCTTGCTCCGGGTGCTGTTCAGATATACTATGGTAATGAAGTAAACAGAGGACTTGGTTGGGAAGACTGGTTCTCAAATGATTATAAAGATCAGAGATTCCGTACAGACATGGATTGGAACAAGATTGCCACAGATGCAGGTACAAAAGATGTTCTTGCACACTGGCAGAAAGTTGGTCAGTTTAGAAATGACCATATAGCAGTTGGTGCAGGACAGCATGAACAGCTTTCAGCTTCACCATATACATTTAAGAGAACATATCATCTTGAGGAAGAAGATGAAGATAAGGTTGTAGTATCGGTTCCTGGTGCAGCAGGTACATATGAAGTAAGCGTTGGAGATGTATTTGATGACGGCGAGACAGTAACGGATGCTTATTCAGGTGAGAAATATGAAGTAAGCGGTGGTGTGGTATCAGCTACATGTGATGCCAACGGAGTTATCCTTCTTGAAGGATCGGGCATTGTTAAACCGAGTGTAAGTGCAAAGGCAGAAGGAAATGCTACTACATATTCAAGTGATGAGCTTAAAATCACATTAAAAGCAAATAAAGTAACAGATACATGTTATTCTATCAATGGTGGAAAAGCTATTAAATACAATGCAAATGATGTTATAAAGATTGGTGCTGACACAGCATATGAAGAGACGACAACTCTTGTTTTAACCGGTAAATCTGAGGAAGATGGAACGGTTATTACTAAGAAGTACACATATCAGAGAAGCAAAGAACCTTCTATAAGCGACGGAGTATTCACTGTAAAGGTTAAGAAAACAGATTTCTCAGATGAAATTCCTAAGATGTATGTATATGACAATGAGGAAAATAAGACTGAGCTTGCAGGAGCATGGCCTGGAGTAGAACTCAAGGAAGATCCTGATGATTCTAACTACTATTATTATAGTGATGAGAGTATAACAGAGTCAGCATTGGTAATATTGAGTCTGGGGGCTACGTCTAACAGCGGCGGAACATGGAGAAGTACACCTGATAAGGTTAAGGGACTTGAAGTTAAGGGAGCAATGTTATACGACAAGGACAGCAATTCATTCTCAGAACTGCCATCAGGTGATCCTGGTAAAGTAACTATCAACTATGTTGATGAAAGTGGAAAAGTATTAAAGAGCATATACAGAGTAGGTGTTGTAAATAAGAAATATACAACTTATCCTGCAACTATAGACGGATATAAATTAAAGACTACACCGGCAAATGCAAGTGGAACTCTTGAGGCAAATACAACTGTTACATATGTATACGCAAAAGAGGATGAGTCAGGTACATCGGAATCTGAGTCAACAGACAGACCAACAGAATCACAGAGTCCGACAGAGACAGACCGACAGAGTCACAGAGTCCGACAGAGTCAACAGACAGACCGACAGAGTCAACAGACAGACCGACAGAGTCACAGAGTCCGACAGAGTCACAGAGTCCGACAGAGTCACAGAGTCCGACAGAGTCACAGAGTCCGACAGAATCAACAGATACACCGACGGACAGACCAACAGAGACAGAAGAGCCAACAGAGGAACCTACATCAGCACCTGAGGAGAGCAAACTTGAGATTACAGGTTTATCTGTAAGTGCGCCAAGTGGAGCTGCATGTGTTAAACAGAGTATAAAACTCGTTGCAAAGACAAAAGGCGGCGTTGGAACAGTTCAGTACAGATTTTTGGTTAAGAAGAGCCATACAACTATGATTAAAAATTACTCAAAATCTAAATCTGCAACATGGACACCGTCACAGTCAGGAACATATGAAATCAAAGTATATGCTAAAGATTCTACAGGAAAACTTGTAAAGAAGAGCATTACAAAATATGTTGTAAAGAAAAAAGCGTCTGTAAAGAGCCTTAAAGCCAGCATTAAGTCAGGAAAGGCCAGAGTTGGAGACAGTGTTAAATTTACTGTAAAGGCAGCAGATGGAACAGGAAGATTCCGGTACAAATTTGCATACAAACGTTCGGGAAACAGTAAGTTGTATACAATTAATAAATACAGCTCTAAGAAAACAGTTTCATGGACACCGTCAAAATCAGGGACATATACAATTTACGCATATGTTTTAGACAAAGGAAACGGACTTATTGCAAAGAAAACAATGAAGTACAGAGTTGTAAAATAATAGCAAAAAAAATCATGTTCACAGGCTTGTGAACATGATTTTTTATTGAGGAAATACCTATGTAAATGGTATAATAGTATATATAAATTTACAGTAAAGAAACGGAGGAAATGCCTATGATGAAAAAGAAATTTAGCAGATTTGCCGCAGTTACGATGTCGGCAGTACTTATGCTTAGCAGTATGCCGGATGTGGCATTTGCGGCAGGAACCGGTACAGTAAAAACCGGGTATGAAAACCTTGAGCTCAGTAAGACTTCGGAGCCGGATTATGAGGGATTCATAGAAGCATGGCAGAAATCTTTTGACAATTATGAGAAAGAGATTGATGTGTCGGCTTACAATATTCCGGGAAGAGATGTTGGCAGCTTATACCAGACAATTAATGCAAGAAATCCAAGATATTTTTATGTAAAAGATTTTAATCAGACTCTAGACAGTTCGGGGAATGCAGAGAAGATTACTAATAAATATATTAGTACGATTTCAAAAACTAAGAACATAGTGACCCGGTACGATGCAGCAGTTACCAATGCACTGGCTGGTATAGGTGAAAATTGGACTGATGTAGAAAAAGTGTTATACATAAATGACTATATAGCACTGAATACAGAGTTCGATGATACAAAAGAAGGTATGTGCAGTAATTCGTACGGAGCTCTTGTTGATGGAAAGGCGGACCGTTACGTATATTCATATGCATTTCAGGAGCTTGCACAGCAATACGGAATTAAGGTAGGAGTAGTTTACAGCAGTTCACTTAAACATACATGGAATATGGTTAAAATTGGGGAATCGTATTATAACGTTGATGTTACGTGGAAAAACATAATTCTAATGACTGGATGATAGATTTGATAGGCTTTTCAACCAAAGCACTGGATACATCTTTAGACACATGTGAGTGGAACAATATCAATGCAGGATTATTTAAAGTAGGTAATCTGTGGTATACAGTAGATACAGACAGAGGAGGAATTGCTCGTACATAAGATAGCAGCCATAAATGATGTGCTATACTATTCTACACCGAACAGTGTTATCAGTTATAATCCTGAGACAAAAGAAAAAGAGACATTTTACACGCTTACGGATGAGCAGAAGGAAAACGGTTCTATATTTGGTGTCAAGATAGATTTAAGAGGAAATGTGAGCATATATGTTGCTCAGGATTCTGCAAGTGAAGGCAAAACATTCAGTGCAGGAAAGATTGAACCGTCGCGTGAACCGGTAGAACCTACGACAGTTGAAGAAGTAGAAGAGTACGAGTCATATCCGTTTGGAACACATACACTTACAACTATTGATGAGGAAAAAATAGTGATTGCACCGTCTGATAGACCTAAGATTGTCGGATTTACCAACATAGGATGCAGTATATAGTTTCTTATGAAAATAACGTAGATGCAGGAACCGGAACGGTTATAGTAAAGGGCAATAAAAACCTTGCCGGTGAGACCAGATTGAACTTTGAGATAGGCAAATCTGATTATAATCTGAGTGTCAGTGATGATGACTATATTCTGCATAAGTGAGAGAAATGTCAGCTTGCTGTAGAGTCTGATGCAGGTATTGAATACAAATCAAATGATGAAAATGTTGTAACAGTTGATGAATCAGGTATGATGAAAGCTGTAGGAGAAGGTGAAGTTACTATAACCGTAAATGCTGCAGAGACTGTTAATTACAAGAGTGCTTCAACCGATGTTAAGCTTAATGTTAAAGAGAGGAGCAAAGAAAAGACAGACCTGTCAGGTAAGGCGGTATTATACACAAGTGTTACAACGTATGATGGAACTGCAAAAGAACCGAAAGTAAAAGTTATGGTTAAGGATACACTGAAAGAAAATGTCGATTATATTGTTTCGTATGAGAATAATATAAATGCAGGAGAAGGGACTATTATCATACAGGGAATCGTGTATTCAAAGATTAATACCAAGGGATATGGAAAAATAACGTATGAATCAGATAATAATGATATTGCAAGTATCTCACAGGGATATTTGAATACTTATGCAGAGGGGGAAGTGAATGTTAAGGTTACGGCGGAAGGTGACAATAATCACAATCCTGCAAGTACAACATTAACAGTAAAGATTTCTGACACAGGAGCAGCGATATGCCCTGAAGTTACAATAATCACAGATGAAACCGATTCTAATATATTAATGCAGGATATAGATTATACAGTAGAATATTCAAATAATGTTAATGTAGGAACGGCAACTGTGACGATCACGGGAAAAGGTGATTATAGAGGAACAATAACTCATACATTCAGCATTAAAAAGGCAGCTAATAAAATAACTGCCAATAAGAGAACATATACAGTAGTTGGAAATCTGAGCAAATCAGTAACAGCTAAAATAAGTGCAAAAGCTGCTTATGGAAAATTAAAATATGTATCTGATAACAGCAAAGTGGTTGTGAGTTCATCAGGTAAGGTGACGATACCAAAAGGTTTTTCAGGAATGTCAACTGTAACTCTTACTTCGAAGTCAACGAAAAATTACAGTTCAGCTTCCTGCAAAATATCAGTAGTAATAAATCCGGCGGCTACAAAATTCTCTTCAGTAAAGGCGGGAAATAAGAAAATAACGCTTAAATGGAAGAAGAACCGTTCTGCACGCGGCTATGAAATACAGTATTTGACAGACGCTGCATTTAGGTCAGATGTGGTTAAGAAATCGGTGAATAAAAATACCACATCACTTACTCTGAAGAAATTAACTTCCGGAAGTAAATACTACATAAGAATACGAGCTGTGAATAAATTCAAATATAAGGGAAAGAGTAGGACGATATATTCTACATGGACAAATGTGACGAAGTCGTGCTAATATGATATGAAAACAATCCGGTCATTAAAAAAATGGCCGGATTGTTTTTGTTATACTATATTTGAATTATCGGCATCCACAACTGTTATTTGAACTATCCATACAGCCTTTTACACCACAGCCTTTATCAAATCCCGGATTGCAGGCATAGAAATTCTTTGAGTTGAGGTCATCCTGAACCATGCGAAGTCCTTCACCGAAACGCTGGAAGTGGACTACTTCCCTGGCTCTCAGGAATTTTATTACTTCCCGCACATCAGGATTATCAACAAGTCTCAGAATATTATCATATGTTGTACGAGCCTTCTGTTCAGCAGCCATATCTTCCACGAGATCTGTTATCGGATCTCCCTTAGACTGAAATTCTGACGCACTAAACGGATATCCGCCGGCTGACTGTGGCCATACTCCGAGCGTGTGGTCTACAAAGTATTTATCAAAGCCTGAAGACTTAACTTCTTCTATATCTATTCCGCGTGTAAGCTGATGCACCAGTGTTCCGACTATTTCAAGGTGTCCCAGTTCTTCGGTTCCTATATCATTTAACAGACCTGATACTTTATTGTTCTTCATGGCAAATTTCTGTGCAAGATATCTCATGGATGCACCCATCTCACCATCTGGTCCACCATACATCTATAGGGGGAACAATGCTCAAATCCTTGATTTACAAGGGGTTGAGAAGGTAGAAGAAAATATGTACTTCATCTTTTGCCTTGTCATAAACAATTTTATCTACGATAGAACGCAGAGCATCAGCTTTTTTTCTTTCATCAACGTTCTTGTCTGTAATTATATCATATACTGTCAGCATTTCTTTTTTTAATTGAGCTTCATAATCAATATCGGAACTGTCAGGTATTTTGTTCAGTTCATCTTCAAGCTCTTTTTGCTCTTTCATCAAAAGTTCTTTATTTTCACGATATTCATCTAAAGTATCAATACCATCCATATATGCAGCTTTGATACGGCTTTCTTTCCATTCAAGTCTTTTAAGTTGTTCCTTTATAATAGCAACTGTATCTACAGGATGCTCATCTATATATTTCTCTCTTAAGGTGAATTGTAGTTTGCTGCCATAATTAAGTGCTTGCCTGAAAGCTTCATATATAGCATTTTCAAGATTTTTAAGTGTAATATAGTGGGATTCGTTACAGCTTCCCTTGGTGTAATTCAGACAGTTAAAATATGTGTAACTTCCATTTGGACGTTTAATTCCCAGTGAAGCCCCACAATTTGAACATTTGACCATGCCTGATAGCCAATGTCTGGTACCGGTGATGCGTGCTTTATATGGTCTTGAACGTTTAAGCATCAGTTCTTGAATGTGTTCAAAATATTCTTCACTAAATACAGCCTTATGCTTTCCGGATGCGGTTATCCATTCAGATTTATCCTTAATGGTATGTGTTTCGTGATGTTGTCTGTTCCATCGCACTTTGCCGGCATAAAAAGGATTTTCAAGTATATATTTAATAGTGCGGTATTCATAATTATTTCCATGCTGTGTTTTATATCCGAGAGAATTTAAATTTCTGGCTATCTCAATGCAGGTCATTCCGTTCTCAAATTCACTGTATATAAGTTTTACAATGTTGATATCATTATTAATAACCGGTATACCTGTGGATTTGTCCATGCTATACCCAAGTGGCAGGGTTGACTGATAACCACCATGCAGAGCCTTCTCTGTCATGCCACGCATTACCTCACCGGATAGACGAATCGAGTAATACTCATCCATCCACTCAATTATTCGCTCAATAAGACTTCCAAATGGTCCCTCTATAAGTGGTTCTGAAACGCTAACGACCTCAACGTTTGCCTTTTTAAGAAGGGACTTATAAACTATAGATTCTTCCTGATTGCGGGCGAATCGGCTGAATTTCCAAACAAGGATAACATCAAAAGGGTGCTCTTTTGATTTTGCCATTCCTATCATTCTCATAAATTCCGGACGCTTATCAGCTTTCTTTCCGGATATTCCGTTTTCAGTAAAAATATACTCGTTTATTATGTTCAAATCATTCTTTTTGGCATACTCGAGTAGCAGACGTTTTTGTGCATCAGGTGACAGCTCTTCCTGTTTGTCGGTTGACACTCTTATATATGCGCATGCGGTTCGGAAATCTTTTGCTTTTGGCATATGTATCACACTCCTCATATGTAAATATATTAAATTTGGGTATAAAAAATACACTTACTTGCAAAAGGCTCTTGTGTTGGTAGCATGGAAGTACTTAGGTTTATTTTATTTTTAATAAAGAGTCTCTCCGATGAAAATAAATCTCTTTTGCCATATGCGTATTTGGTTTTGAAATATGAAATTTTTGTATTGATATGTGTTATTTGGGGACTAATTATAATGATATTTTAATCTCAATTAGCTGTCACATAGGCTATACGGGAGATAGAGTAAAAGAATATCTGATGATAAAAAAAGGTAATCATTGACAACCAGTGCTAAATAAACTATAGAAAAATGTTGGAAGAGGCTTAATGTGAAAATAAAGATTTATGTGGGCTATAGAAACGAGTCAGGGGAATATGTTGATGTTAAAGCAATTGAAGATTTATCAGAAGGAGATGCAAGAGATTACATCAATCAGATGCAGTCACAAATGGCATCGACGCTTGGATATGAAATACAGAAAGGTAACAGTTAGCAGGTGTATTAATGGATAGTATATTAGATGGAAAACCAGGAATGACAATAGAAGAATTGATTACATCATTGGAAAAGGTACCTATAAAAGCAGAAGATAAAAATGGAGTATTTGAAATGCCTAAAACACAGGATGGAGAATATATCTTAGATGATAGTGGATTAAAGCCATATTCGGTCGATGATAAAAAATAAAGAAAAGAAAGTAAGTAACAGCCACCAGTCGTTTGACTGGTGACCATTATTTCTACATTGCTATAATAACTAATATATTTAAAATAATTGCAACTATTGATGCATCGTGATTATGTTTTTTGTCCTTTATTGATAAATCTATAATAGATATTATGAAGCATCCGAACATGGAAATTTTAAAAAATGATATAGCAGCAATAAATGATGCAAGGCTAGAGTATGTAGATAAAATCATAAATATATTTATTAATGATAAAATGAGTGCTACAATGCTTAATACGCTCATTTCTTTTTGCATTTTTTCCATCCTACAGATTTTTTATAATAATTATAGGCTTCTTTAGCCTCTTTTTTTGTAAATTTATAATGGTTACACATAAAATTTATAAAATCTTTTCTAGTCGGATTTTCTCCCCAAATCCACGCAAGATTAACATTTCTTTCATAAATATCATATGGAACATCGACATCGTTAACATAACTATAGGCACGTCCGCAGTAAGGACATGCATTTATTCTTCCTGCAATTTCCTTTTCACATTCTAAACAATTGTACATTATAATTTCCTTCTTAAAATTATTTTGTAATAATACATTTAATTATATCATAGACGCAATAATGTGTCAAAACACAAATATATGTATCTTAAAGGGAGCTTCTTATAAACGAAAAGGATTTCTATTGTAGAAATTAAATATAAACATCTCAACAAAAAAGCTCCAAAATGCAAACCCATCCCGTCAAATTGGAACCATTATTTATTTAACACATATAATAACTTAGAAAACAATTAAGGAGTTAAACGTATGGGATGTAATTGTTGTAATAATCAGCGTAATATTGAGCCTAGAAGCTGTCCTATCCATCCGGTTCCGGTGCAGCCATTTGAAAATAAACCTATTGCCATGACTTACACACCATGGCAAAAATGGACTGACATCTATGATGTAGATAAAGCATTTTGTGTTGGTACTATATTTGCCGAATTGAATAAACCGTTTGAAGGAGGTAGATGCAGATGAATCAGGGAAATGAAAAAGCACGTTTAATGAAAATGATTGAAGAATTAAGTTTTGCCCTTGATGATACAAGACTTTTCCTTGATACACATCCCGATAATCAGGAAGCACTTATGTATTTTGAACGGACAATGCATCTGCGCAACCGTGCCGTTAAAGAGTACACAATGAAATATGGACCAATCTCACAGTATGATGTTAATCTGTCATGTGGTTGGACCTGGAACGATTGTCCATTACCATGGAATGGAGGTATGTAATATGTGGAGTTATGAAAAAAGACTGCAATTTCCGGTAAATATTAAGAAACCTGACCCTAAAGCTGCACAGATAATTATAAGTCAGTATGGTGGGCCATACATCTATAGGGGGAATGTATTTAAAAATATTTTCTGGAACAGGGGCTTTAGTGACATAATCCAAAAAATAGAAAAAGATGATAATACAATTTCATATGTAAAGATAATACATGAATTTGATTTAGAGGGAAATGATTGGATGTATGATGAGGAAATGACGGAGTTTGAGTGGCACATGAAGTATTATAATTTTTTGAAGAAACTTGAAAATGCGGGTGCTAAGCTGCAAATATTACTCAATGATTTCTGATGAAGAATTCAGAAAATATATTCATGGAAGAAATGCTGATTTTACAATGGAATATTTCTTAAATAAAAAATTTTCCAGAGAAGAAATAGCACAGTTAGAAGAGGAAAAGGAAAAAAATATATAGAAATCTGTGTGAAGGCAGTTCTGATTTTAAGCTTGCACCCGGACTGACATCGTTTTTAGATAATTTGAAACAGAAAAATATGCCGGTAAATATTGCTACGGCTTCAGGATGGAATAATGTCAGATTTTTTTGCGACGGTTTGGAATTAAACAGATGGTTTTGCATAGAAATGAGGATTAATATGAAAAATATAATAAGTAAAAGTGTGGGTGCAATGTGCCAGACAGACCCGGATATAGCTCCGCATATCGGAAATCCTGTTGGTACAGGCCTGATAAGAGTATCATCTGATTCTTTGGAAATTGACAAACGGGATAAGCCGATATTTTTTGAAAAGAGAGAAATGTAAGTTTGCAAGCAAACTTGCAATACCACATATTGTGTTCGGCTGGTGCGTAGCACCCTTTTGACATCTAAATCTCAATAGAGATTAAAATTACAAATAATGTAAAAAAATGTTTTCATATATAAAAAAATGGGTTATAATAACCATTGAATAATTTCATATAAAAGATACGGAGGTAATAAAATGTTAGTTTCAGCTAAAGAAATGTTAACAAAGGCAAAAGCAGGAAAGTACGCTGTTGGACAGTTCAACATCAATAACCTTGAGTGGACAAAGTCAATATTATTAACAGCACAGGAATTAAACTCACCTGTAATCCTTGGAGTATCTGAGGGTGCCGGAAAGTACATGACAGGATATAAGACAGTTGTAGGAATGGTAAATGGTATGTTAGAAGAGCTTAACATCACAGTTCCTGTAGCATTACATCTTGATCATGGTAGCTACGAAGGATGCTTAAAGTGCGTAGAGGCAGGATTCTCTTCAATCATGTTCGATGGTTCACATTACCCAATCGAAGAGAACATTGAGAAGACAAAAGAACTCGTTAAAATCGCTGCAGAGCACAACATGTCATTAGAAGCAGAAGTTGGTTCTATCGGTGGAGAAGAAGACGGTGTTATCGGAAGAGGCGAGTGTGCAGATCCTAACGAGTGTAAGGCTATAGCTGATCTTGGTGTAACAATGCTTGCAGCAGGTATCGGTAACATTCACGGAAAATATCCTGACAACTGGGAAGGATTAAGCTTTGAGACACTTGATGCTATCCAGAAACTTACAGGAGATATGCCATTAGTTCTTCATGGTGGTACAGGTATCCCAGAAGATATGATTAAAAAAGCTATCTCTCTCGGAGTTGCTAAGATTAACGTTAATACAGAGTGCCAGCTTTCATTTGCAGAAGCTACACGTAAGTATATCGAGGCAGGCAAGGATCTTGAAGGTAAAGGATTTGATCCTCGTAAACTTCTTGCTCCTGGTGCAGAAGCTATCAAGGCAACAGTTAAAGAGAAAATGGAATTATTTGGTTCAGTAGGAAAGGCTTAAATCATACAGATTAAAGCGAAGAACCTTTTTGGACAAGCCACGGTGCATATGCATCGTGGCTTTTTTGGTGATATGATTTGCTGTATTTATTTAAGCGGCCAATCAATTAGATGAATGGATTTTATGCCATCGTAGGAAGAATCTAATCCCGGATTCAGGGAAAGAATAATTTTTTCGTAGTTGTCATTTATTTTTTGGAGGGGAGATAGTTCACGCTTGCGAACATCCTCACTTGTCATTGATTCTGTGACCTGAACATAGAGTTTGTCATCTGCTTTTGTGGCAATGAAATCCACCTCGGAGTTATCAATCTTAACAATAGAGACATCATATCCTCGGCGAAGCAACTCAAAGTAAACAACATTTTCTATGGCATGACCGCTATCACGGTCTCTGAAACCGAGCAGGTAGTTTCTGAGTCAGATATCTACGATGTAGTATTTTCTCAGTGTTCGTAAAAATTCTTTTCCCTTGATATCGAATCTTTTGATGTCATAAAAGAAATATGCTTCCAATGTTATCAGCAAGAAACATGACAATTTTCTTAAGTAGAACATGGTCTGTGATTCTTTTTTGACCTCTGCGATTCTCACGTTCCAGAATATCTCTCATAATTACGGTTGAGTAGATACCATCAAGTAACACCAATGCTTTTTCCTGATCTAAACCTACATCGGCAATCCCCGGCATTCCGCCAAATCGCATATAGGCATCGAAAACATCTCGCAATTCGTAATGTTCTCCGGCTTTATCAATCACCTGTTTACGGGTGCCACCTAATGAATTTTTTGTTTCCTGTATTTCAAAATCATGAAAAGTTATAAATTCAGAGAAAGAGTTTCTTAAACACCTTGATAATTATTCCTATTGAATATATAATTAGGTATATGAATTGCGAAATATAGATGGAGGAAGCAGATGAAACCCGTAGAATTTTTAAAAAACAAGAAAATAACGGTTTTTAAGGGCAAAAAGATAACCGTGCCGGATGTTATCCGCAGGATTGTGATGATATGTGCGTTATGTGTATTTACATATTCAAGTTATGAACTGACAAATGTTTATCTCGATTATAAAGACGGAGATGAGGATTACGAGGATTTGAACAGCCTGTTTGAGGTGCCTAATATTTCAGGAGAGACAGAGACGCAGGTAGATGCGGATGGAAATATTATAATAGCCAATAACAATAAAGGTGCAGAATGGGTATGGGATTATGACGGCATGCTTGCCATTAATCCTGATTCAAAGGGATGGATATCCCAGGGAAACCAGATAAGTTATCCTATACTTCAGGGAAATGATAATGATTATTATCTTGGACACACGGCATATTATTCAGAAAATAAAAATGGTTCAATATTTATAGATTACCGTATACCGGAAGGACTTGAGGCGAGAAACTGTATAATATACGGACATGACATGCTTAATAATTCGATGTTTGGTTCCCTCATACAGTATAGCTCGAAGTCATATTATGAGCAGAATAAAACATTTGATGTATACATAGCTTACAAGCATTATAAGTATTATGTATTTGCAGCTTATGAGACGGATTCGGTGGGAGATACATATACATATGAATTTCCGACGGATGAAGATTTTCAGAATTACATTGACACTGCGTGGGCGAGAAGATTATATGAGACAGATGTACAGGGTGTTGGACTTGAGGATCATATAATAACATTATCCACATGTACAAGACATAATGATGACAAGAGATTTATCGTGCAGATGGTCAGAGGAGAAGAGGTAACTGACGACCAGCAGCAGTAGAAATGAAAATGGCACTTTACAAAGATTTTGCATAAGTTTTACTTAACACGGGTAGTACACAGCTTTGCTAAGACGTACACTATACCTATAAAATAACTTGTGAGGTGCATAATGAAGAAAAATAAAATATACGTCAACAGAGAGTTGTCATGGCTTAAGTTTAATGAGAGAGTTCTTGAAGAGGCAATGGATGAAAATGTGTCATTGTGTGAGAGACTCTCTTTTTTGTCTATATTCTAGAGTAATCTTGAAGAATTTTACATGGTAAGAGTCGGAACATTACAGGATCAGATGCTGTTAGATGAAAAGATAAAAGATAACAAAACGGGAATGACTTCCGCAGAGCAGATAGATGCTATTGTTAAGGAAACGAGAAGACTTGGAAAATTAAGGGACAAGGTTTATGAAGACATCATGAACGAAGTCGGAAAATATGGTTTAAGGGAAGTAAGATTTAAAGACCTTAACAGTGAAGAGGCGGAATACATAGAGAGATATTTTGACATAGAGATTATGCCGGTGCTTTCTCCGATGATAGTCGACAAGAAGCAGTCATTTCTGTTTATGGCTACAGGTATGGTATATGCAGTAGTCGTTATGGAAAGCGTGCGTGGAAAAGAGAAGATAGGAATAATACCATGCAACAGTGTTATGACGCAGAAGATAGTTATGCTTACTGAGGGAAACGGAAGATATATGTCGGTAGAGGAGATAATACTTCATTTTGCGGACAGAGTATTCGGTTCTTATAATATAAAGGCAAAGTCCCTTGTAAAAATAACCAGAAACGCAGATATAAATGTAGAGACAATAAATGATGAGGATTTAAATTACAGGGATGCCATGAGTGAAGCAGTCAAGAGAAGAAAGAAGCTTGAGCCGGTGAGAATGGAAATGACCAGGGAGCTTGACATGAAAGTGGTGAGGGCGCTGTGCAACAATCTTGGCATGGACCATTCAAGAGTGTTTGCATCTGAAATACCGTTAAACATGAGCTTTGTTTCCAAGATAAGGGATATGTAAAGAGAGCATACAGAACTTTTCTATAAGAGATATGTACAGAGATGGAACACGACAATAGATAAAAACAGAAGCATGTTGGAGCAGATATTAGAAAAGGATTTGTTCTTAAGTTATCCGTATGCTTCTGTAAAACCTTTTCTTAATATGCTCCATGAGGCTGCCAATGATGAAAATGTGGTAGCTGTCAGGATGACATTATACAGACTTGCGAAGAACAGTAAGGTTGTGGAGGCACTTGTTGATGCGGCAGAAAACGGAAAAGAAGTAACGGTTCTCGTTGAACTTAAGGCGAGATTTGATGAGGAAAATAATATCGAGTGGTCGAGAACTCTTGAAGATGCAGGATGTCATGTTAATATATGGAATAGACGGTGTCAAGGTTCATTCTAAATTATGCCAGATAGTCAGAAAAAATGGTGACAATATAGAGTATATCACTCAGATTGGAACCGGAAATTATAATGAAAATACAGCGAAACTGTATACCGACCTTGTACTTATGACTGCCGATGCCAGAATAGGAGCAGATGTGGCAAATGTGTTCAGGTCTATAGGTGTAGGTGAGGTGGCAAAACCACAGGAAAATATTCTTGTTGCACCCGACGGATTACAAAACAGACTTATTGATATGTTCAATGTGATGCTGAATGACAACGTCAAGGCAAGAAAGATGATGCCTGATTCAAATTATATCCGTGTTCGTGATATGAAGGAAAATACAGCTAAAGATGCCGGAAGTATAAGTATTTCCGCACAGGAAATGTTTATGGAGAGAACAGATATATAACTGTTTAAATGCCGGTTTGATGAAAAAAATTTTTATTTACAAAAAAAGTGCTTGCAATTTTTTTACAAATGAGTTATTTTAATATCAGAAATACAGTTTGTGATAAGGACAATGGCGTTCTCGTTTATTCGTGGACGCCATTTTTGTGTAATAGGACTTATTACTTATTCTGTATAAATAAGAACCATGAAATCAATATTATAATGAAAGGGATGTGTTTAGAAATGAGTGAAGCATTTAACGTAGCAGACGTATTTGGCGAATATGTGTTTAATGATACAGTCATGAAAGAGCGTTTGCCAAAGAAAGTTTATCAGGAATTAAGAAAGACTATTGATGAGGGAGCAGAGTTACATATTGAGGTTGCAGATGTAGTTGCCAATGCAATGAAAGACTGGGCAATTGAAATGGGAGCAACACATTATACACACTGGTTCCAGCCACTTACAGGAGTGACAGCTGAAAAGCATGATTCATTTATATCTTCTCCTAAGTCAAACGGAAAAGTATTAATGGAGTTCTCAGGAAAAGAGCTTATTAAAGGCGAACCTGATGCATCATCATTCCCATCCGGTGGATTGAGAGCAACATTTGAAGCAAGAGGATATACAGCATGGGATTGTACATCACCTGCTTTTGTTAAACATGATGCAGCCGGAGCTATTCTTTGCATCCCTACAGCATTTTGTTCATATACAGGAGAAGCACTTGATAAAAAGACTCCTCTTTTAAGATCTATGGAGGCTGTAAATACACAGGCACTTCGTATCTTAAGATTATTTGGAAATACAACATCTACAAAGGTTACTCCTTCAGTTGGATCTGAGCAGGAATATTTCCTTGTAGACAGAGATAAATATTTAAAGAGAAAAGACCTTATCTTCACTGGCCGTACATTATTTGGAGCAATGCCTCCTAAAGGACAGGAGCTTGATGATCATTACTTCGGTACAATTCGTGAGAGAGTTGCATCATATATGAAAGATCTCAATGAGGAATTATGGAAACTCGGAATTCCTGCAAAGACACAGCATAACGAGGTTGCTCCTGCACAGCATGAGCTTGCACCTATATATGAGGAAGCTAATATAGCAGTAGACCACAACCAGCTTACAATGGAACTTATGAAAAAAGTTGCAGGCCGTCACAATCTTGTTTGTCTTCTTCATGAGAAACCATTTGCAGGTGTGAACGGATCAGGTAAGCACAATAACTGGTCTCTTACAACGGATGATGGAATCAATCTTCTTGATCCTGGTAAGACACCTCATGAGAACGTACAGTTCCTTCTTGTACTTACAGCTATCATGAAAGCGGTAGATACACATGCAGACCTTCTTCGTGAAGCAGCAGGTAACCCTGGAAATGACCACAGACTTGGAGCAAATGAGGCACCACCTGCAATCATTTCTATGTTCCTTGGAGATCAGCTCGGAGACGTTATTAACCAGCTTATCAGCACAGGTAATGCTACAAGCAGCCTTAAGGCAGGAAAGCTTCAGACAGGTGTTGCTACACTTCCTGATATCAAGAAGGATGCAACAGACAGAAACAGAACATCACCATTCGCATTTACAGGTAACAAGTTCGAGTTCCGTATGGTTGGTTCATCTGATTCAGTTGCAAGCCCTAACGTAGTGCTTAACACAATAGTAGCAGAAGCGTTCTGTGATATCGCAGATGAGCTTGAGAAAGCAGAAGATTTCGACTCAGCAGTACATGATCTTATCAAGAAGATGGCTTCAGAGCATCAGAGAATCGTATTTAACGGTGACGGATATTCAGATAACTGGGTAGAAGAGGCTGAGAGAAGAGGACTTCCAAATCTTAAGACTATGGTAGATGCCATACCTGCACTTACAACAGATAAGGCAGTCAAGATGTTTGAGAAATTTGGTGTATTTACAAAGGCAGAGCTTGAGTCTCGTTCAGAGGTTCAGTATGAAGCATACTCAAAGGCAATCAACATTGAAGCTAAGGCTATGATAGATATCGCAGGAAAACATATTATCCCTGCTGTAATAAAGGCAACTATAGACCTTGCAAATTCTATCAATTCAGTAAAGGCAGCTTGTCCGGATGCAGATATAAGTGTACAGACAGAACTTTTACAGGAAACATCAGCATTACTTGCCGATACAAAGGTAGCACTTTCAAAACTTCAGGATGTTGTTGAAGAGGCAGCAGAGAAGGCTGAAGGCAGAGAGCAGGCAGTATTCTTCAAAGATGTTGTTAAGAAGACAATGGATGAGTTAAGAGCACCTGTTGACAAACTTGAGATGATAGTTGACAAAGAAGCATGGCCAATGCCATCATATGGAGATTTAATCTTTGAAGTATAATTAAAGATTTGAACATAATTATGAAATAAAAAGACTGTACGTGGAAGATGTTGAATCTTCAGCGTACAGTCTTTTAATGCTGCTTAAACGCAAAAAAAAGATGTATGCGGTTACATCTTTTTCTTGTGATAGTTTGTTGTTGGTTTGTATAATATAAAAAGGGAGGAGAGTTAATCATCTAAGATTAACTCCATATTATGAAAAAAGTTTAGAAAAAGTAACTTGCGATGTTACTAATTACTATGGTTTATAGTATACTCATTAATAGTGAAGAAAAAATGTTTATAATGTAAAAGGTTGTTGAATAAAAAATGAACAAAAAATGAACATGATAAAATCATTGCGTAAGCGGGTATGGACTTATTGATGTGAGTTTGATAAAATAAGACAAAATAATAAGCATTTTTGGCAGAATGCAGAATGGAGAAAGATATGATACAGACATATGAGTGCCCGGGTTGTGGGGCAGCTATGCAGTTTGACAGTGAAAAGCAGAAGATGGTATGTGATCACTGTGGAACATCGTGTACAGTAGAGGAACTTGAAGATATTCGCACTCACGATGTTGAGAGGGAGGATGAAGTAAGCGGCTCTTTTAGTGAACCGGAACAAAACGGAGAATTTAAGGTGTATAAATGCCCGTCATGTGGCGCTGAATTGCTGACAGATGAGCACACATCCGCTACATTTTGCAGTTTTTGCGGCAGACCGAGTCTTGTGGAGGACAGATTAAGCGGTGTGTCTATGCCTTCGAGAGTTATTCCGTTCAAGATAAACAAAGAACAGGCTAAAGAACAATATCGTGCATGGGCGAAAAAAGGTATTCTCACACCATCTGAATTTTACAGTAACAGTACTATAGAGAAAATTACAGGAATGTATGTACCGTTCTGGCTTTACGATTATAATGCACGAATGGAACTTTCGGCAGAGGCGACAAAAGTAAGGCATGAAACAAGAGGAGATTACAGATATACATACACAGATCATTACATGATTACCAGAGATGTCGAGGCGGATTATGATAAGATTCCTGCTGACGCATCGGAGAAAATGCCGGATGATGTCATGGATAAACTTGAACCGTTCAAGTACGAGGACCTGACAGCATTTGAGATGCCGTATCTCTCCGGATATTACTCAGAGAAGTACAATTATACGGCAGAGGATATGAGCCAGAGAATAGAAAAGAGAATAAGAAAATACATATTAGACACTACAAGAAATACTATAAAAGGATATACTACCGTAAATATCAGACATACAAATTCAAGACTTAACAAGCAGAATGCAGAATATGCGCTTATGCCTGTATGGGTACTGAATTGTCGTTATAAAGAAAAAGATTACCTGTTCACACTGAATGGGCAGACGGGAAAGATAGTTGCTGACAGACCGGTATCAAAGGAAAAAATGGCGATATGGTTTGTGGGTATTGCCGTAGTGGTATTTGTCATACTGATGATAATAGGATTTGCATTTTAGTGTGTGCATGCGGGTAAATCAGGTACCTGTGGAATAGGAGGAAAAGATGAGAAAAAAATATAGTATTGCTGCACTTCTTATGGTGTGTCTTATGTATATCATGCTGTGCGGATACACGAATGAATATGACAGCAATGAAAATAAAGTGTATGATAATGCAGGATTATTGACGGAGGATCAGATTTCTGAACTCCAAAGTAAATGTGTGTCAGTAGCAGAGAAAACCAAACTTGATGTAGTCATATTGACCACCAATGATGCTGAAGGTAAGAATTCCACTGCATATGCAGATGATTTCTATGATGAAAACGGATTTGGATATGATCAGGGCGGATCGGGAATAATGATGCTTATTGACATGGATAAAAGAAATGTGTGGTTATCCACAAAAGGAATTGCCATTGAATATTTTAACGATGACGATATAGATGATGTCCTTGACGATGTATTCAGATATATGGGAGAGGACAACAGGCGTTATGATATGGTGTGCGATACATTTCTGGATGATGTCTCTGAACATGTGGATGAAATTAATTCAAAATATTATTCTGATGTTAAACCATGGTTTGAGGGCAATTATACAGATTATGAGGATTACAGACATAGCAACGATTATGTAAAGATTGAAGAAATGCGCCAAAATAACAACGGCTATGTAAGAAGAAATATATTTTCAAGTGTTTTTGTTGATTTGTGTGTGTCAATCGTAGTGGCTCTCGTAGTGGTACTTATAATGTCATATAGCCAGAAATCCAAAATGACAGCAGACGGAAATACCTACATGAACAAGAATGATCTCATTATTCATGGTTCAAGAGATATGTTTTTAAGAACAACCGTTACCAAGACTAAGATAGAAAGGGACAGTGGCGGAAGCGGTCATAGCGGTGGAGGTCACAGTGGCGGTTCCACACACAGAAGCAGCAGCGGTTCATCGCATGGCGGTGGCGGTCGAAGCTTCTAAAATACCGGATACAAAATTAAAATCAAAATAAAAGGAGAAAAAATTATGAGTAACCCAATCGTAACATTTGAATTAAACAACGGAGATATTATCAAAGCAGAATTATATCCTGATATAGCACCGAATACGGTAGCTAACTTTGTAAGTCTTGTCAACAAGGGATTTTATGACGGACTTATCTTTCACCGTGTAATCAAGGGATTTATGATACAGGGAGGATGCCCGGAAGGAACAGGAATGGGCGGTCCTGGATATTCTATTAAGGGAGAATTTGCAAGAAACGGATTTGTAAATGAGCTTAAACACACAGAGGGAGTTCTCTCAATGGCAAGAGCTTATCATCCGGATTCAGCAGGTTCACAGTTCTTTATCATGCACAAGGATTCACCGCATCTTGATGGCGAATATGCAGCATTTGGAAAAGTTATCGAGGGAATGGAAAATGTAAATAAGATTGCAGAGAGTGCAACAGATTATATGGATAAGCCGTTAGAGGATGTTATAATGAAAAAGGTGACTGTAGATACACAGGGTGTTGAATACGGAGAGCCGGAAAAATGTTAAAAGCAGTGATATTTGATATGGACGGGGTGCTGATAGACAGTGAACCCGTCCATTATCAGGCAAACAAAGAAATAATGGAAGAATTCGGATACAGCCTTGATTATGAGTATTATAAAGGATTTATAGGAAGCACGCTTACGCATATGTGGGAGACGCTTAAGAAAAAATATGATATAAAAAAAGACATTAAAGAGCTTAACGCCATGTCTGAGAAGTATTCAAGAGATGTAGTAAAGAGAGATGGATATATCAATATTCCGGGGGCATGCGAGCTTGTTAAAATGTTTAATAAAAACGGTATAAAGCTTGCTGTCGCATCGTCTTCCTCTGCATATATTATAGAAGACGTTCTGAACAGTCTTGGCATTAAAGAAGATTTTGATGCAGTGGTAAGTGGTGAAAATATAAAGAATCCTAAACCGGCACCGGATATTTTTCTTGCGGCAGCCGAAAAGATAGGTGTATCACCGGAGGAATGTATAGTTATAGAAGATTCGGCAAATGGAGTAAATGGTGCCAAAAAGGCGGGGATGACCGCCGTAGGCTATATAAATCCTAATTCCGGAGACCAGAATCTGTCAAATGCAGATTACCTTGTCGAGAGCTTTGAGGGGCTTGAGATGTCGTTTTTTGAGATGGTATACTGTCATGCGAACAATGAACCATGAACAGTAATGGTCACAGACAGACTTATAATACGTGAAATTACCCTCGATGATATAGACGAATTGTATGATATATATGCAGATGAAGAAGTTACAAAATATATAGACAATTTATATGAGAATCGGGAAGATGAGATAGAATTTACAAAGGCATATATAAAAAATATGTACGGCTTTTATGAGTATGGGATGTGGATTGTCCAGAAGAAGGATGGAAAGGTCATCGGCAGGGCAGGAATAAGCAACCGTGAAGTTGATGGAGAATCAGAACTGGAAATAGGTTACCTGATAGGAAAAACATATCAGAGGCACGGATACGGATATGAGGCGGTATGTGCCATTGTCAATTATGCCTTTGATGAACTGGAAGCCGAAAAGCTGAACTGCTTTATAAGGGAAGGTAATCATGCCTCCGAGAAATTTGCAGAGAGACTGGGCTTTGAAAAAAATAGTATAGTAAAGTGTGAAGATACTGAATATATTAGATATGTGAGAATGAAATAATGAGGAAAAGGCAGATACCGAAATAACTGCCTTTTCTTAAATATGTATAATGTGAGGGAAAGTAAAAAAACGAAGATTTCCCTATCAGGGACATCTTCGTCTTTAATATAATTATATAAATTAAATAAAATTTGTCAACGTTTTTTATGTAAAAAATGTGAAAATATAGGATAAATATAAACAAATACAATAAAAATGTCGATAAGTAATATAATTAGTATGTATTGATGATGTGATAATCGTGATTGTTGGAGGTATTGCTATGAATGTGATGAATTATCTGGATTACAACAGCATAGCGGATATAAGAAGGCTGATGCCTGTTACACCGGTGGATTCCGGTCGGACACAGGAGTCGGTCGAAGTTGGCGTGCAGGATGTTAAAAATCCGTCAAATGCCGTACAGGAACAGAGCAGGGAAAGATTACTTCCGACAAAAGATGTTATAGATTATGCTGTAAATTCTCATATGAAGACAGATAAGAATCTTATAGGTTCAGAGAGTGAACTTGAAAATCTTGATGTGACAAAGGCAATCTCTGATATGCAGAAGGACAGCATATTAAAAGAATATCAGAGATTTGTCCAGAATCCTCAGAAGGAAAATATTAATCTGGATGACGGAATAGTTATAAAGAAAAAGTTAGGACAGGAAGAGTAAATGTATAATTATAAAATTATAGTAAGTTATGACGGTACAGAGTACAGGGGATGGCAGAAACAGGGAAATACAAAAAATACCATACAGGGTGCGTTAGAAAAGGCAGTCAGGGCTGTTACAGGTGAAACGGCTGAGGTTATCGGTTCGGGTAGAACGGATGCAGGTGTTCACGCTGTTGCCCAGACTGCCAATTTTAAATTAAGTAAAAAATTTCCGGTTGAAAAACTAAAGGAAAAGCTTAACAGGAATGTGCATGACGATATATGTATACAGAGCGTGGAAGAAGTTGACGAGAGATTTCACAGCAGACTGAATGCGAAAGGAAAGACTTATCTTTACAGAATTCAGAATACGGTGGAGTCGGATGTTTTCCGGAAGAATTTTCAATATCATTATGATGCGGAACTGGACATAGATAAAATGAGACAGGCCGCACAGGTATTTGTGGGTACCCATGATTTTAAAAGTTTCTGTTCTAATAAGCATATGAAGAAATCCACAGAGAGAACAGTATACTCTATAGATATAAGCAAATCTGATTCTGGTGAAATCCGCATGTTGTTTCACGGAAAAGGATTCTTATATAACATGGTAAGGATAATGGTCGGAACTCTTATAGAAGCTGGACGTGGCGAAATAACACCTGAAGATATAGAACATATGATAGAACTTAAAGACAGAGAAAAAGCCGGAGCTACAGCTCCGGCCTGTGGACTTACCCTTCTCGAAGTTGAATATTGATAAATTTATCTGCAACGGACTATACAATTACACTGAAATATCTATGGAATTGCCAAGATGTGGTGTAACGGAGTGCTCTATTGCAGCAGAATCAATCATTTCAACCATTACATTGCCTGTGACTTCAGACATATCAAGTGCTTTGCCAAGAACAAGAAGTCCGATGTCAGACTGTGCACCTGCCAGGGCAGTGTTTAAGGATAGCATTGAAATATCCATATGCAAGGTCCTCCTTTCGGGATTAAATGTTTATAGGTATTTGTAAAACTTACTAAGTTTTATACAGACTTGTGCAAATTTATAGGCTGCAACGCTCACACGTTTGCACAAGTCATATATACAGTAGAGTTTTGTGATTACCTGTTAAGTACTTATATTATACTTTAATAGGAAGTATATGGCAAGGAAAAATCAGAAGTAAAATGTAGAATTCAAAATAAGTCATGTAGAACGACAAGTAAATTTTGACATTTATTTGTATGTGTGTTAATATGATTATAGAAAAAGAGTGATACCGATAGATGGTTAGCCCAATAAATTGTATGACAAAAATTGCCGCTTAGTTTACCAGACTGGGGCGGCTATTTTTGTGGTTTATGATTATCTTTGCCTAATGTATATCCGATACTAAAGCAGGTTAAGCCGAAACTTACTACTGCGATAAAATCAACAATGTCCATTGGTCTAGCCCTCCTTTCCAGTGGATTCCCTTTCAGGTTTCTATGTAATCAGAGGGTCACAGTCCCTCTGCTGAAGGACTAACCGCCTACCGTTATGGCAACACCCATATTTTGATTATAACAGTCTAACGTGGTGTCTGCAATTAGAATTTTGACAATCCAGAAAAATTATACTATTAAAAAATAAAAAAAGTACTTGACCTTTTCAAATCATTAATGTATAATATCACATGTCGCATGACATTGGCCCATCGCCAAATGGTAAGGCACTGGACTCTGACTCCAGCATTTTCAAGGTTCGAATCCTTGTGGGCCAGCTAATTATAAAAAATCTTCCATCGGATTCGTTGGAAGATTTTTTGCGTTATAGGAAATTGTTCCTGTAACACAAAAAACTTATTTATATGCCTATATTTTATTCAGGATTTTAGAGAGAAAGGAGCAACTTCATAATGAAATACAGTTTTGATACGAGAGTGGGATACAGTGAGATAGCAGAAAATGGTTACATGACACCCGGAGCTATAGTTGATAAGTTTCAGGACTGTAGTAATTTTCAGTCAGAACATTTAGGTATTGGTCTGGAATATCTTATAAAACACAAAAGAGCGTGGATACTGAATTCGTGGCATATAGTATTTGAAAGACCATTGAAAATGGGAGATAATATCCGTGTGTATACGTGGGCCCATAAGTTTGATAAAATGTTTGGATACAGAGATTTTATGATAGAGGATGCAGATGGCAACAGATGTGCAGCGGCGGTAAGCAGATGGATGCTCATGGATATAGAAAAGATGCGTCTATTGAAAATAACGGATGATGATGCTAAAATATATGGAGAAGATGAAGGTCTCGATATAGACTATGGTAAGAGAAAATTATCTGTACCTGATGATATGACGGAAGTGGATGTTATAAAAATCAGGGGTTACCAGATAGATACCAATGGACATATGAACAACGGATGGTATATTAAGGTGGCTACGGATTATATAGACAAAAAATATCCGGTAGCTGATATACATGTGGAATACAGAAAAGCTGCAATGTGCGGAGATGAAGTTGTAATAAAAAAACATACAGAGGATAAAATGACTACTATAGTAATGTGTGGCAGGAATGACGTGATATACTCTGTGGTAGAGATTAGACAGAAGGAGTAACCGGTATGATAGAGATAGGTATAATTCAGAGCCTTAAAGTTGTAAAGAGAACAAATTTTGGTGTATATTTAAGTGATGGAAGTGAAGAGAGAGTGCTTCTTCCGAGAAAGCAGGTTCCTGAATTTGTAAATACGGGAGATGCTATAGAAGTGTTTGTGTACAGAGATTCTTCGGACAGACTCATAGCGACAACCACGAAACCTTATATTACAGTAGGAAATGTGGCTGTACTTAAAGTTAAGGAAGTTACCAAGATAGGAGCGTTTCTTGAATATGGACTTGAGAGGGATTTATTGCTTCCATTTAAGGAAATGACAGAAAGAGTACACGAAGGAAAAGAATACCTCGTGGCTATGTATGTGGACAGAAGCGGCAGACTTGCTGCAACCATGAAACTTGATGACTATCTGACAGAGGCAGAGATATACGGACGTGATGCACAGGTGGAAGGTACCATATATGAGATAAATGAGGATATAGGAGCATTTGTGGCTGTAGATAACAGATATTACGGACTTATTCCGAAGAAGGAGATTCATGGCTCTTATCATGTGGGAGATGTGGTGACAACCAGAGTTACGGAAGTCAGAAGAGACGGAAAACTTAACCTCAGTCCGTTTAAGAAAGCATATATGCAGATGGATGATGACGCAGAGAAGATAATAAAAGTTATAGAGGAATATAACGGATGTCTTCCATATAATGATAAAGCGTCACCGGAAGTTATTGCCCATGATTTTGACATGAGTAAAGCCGCATTCAAGAGAGCGGTAGGAAGATTGTATAAGGAGCGCAGAATAGAGATAACTGAGAAAACTATTATATTAAAATAAATAATAGAATAAATAATAAAATTAATCAGAGCCAGAAAGATGGCGGAATGGAGGAAAAAACATGAAGAAAATAATATCAACAGATAAGGCACCGGCAGCTATAGGACCTTATTCACAGGCTATAGAGGTAAATGGAATGATATTTACATCAGGAGTTATACCTGTAAATCCGGCTACAGGAGAGATACCTGAAGGCATAGAGGCACAGGCAGATCAGGCTATAGGAAACCTTGCAGCACTTTTAAAGGAATCAGGAGTAAGCACTGATGATGTTGTAAAAACTACAGTATTCATTAAGAATATGGATGATTTTGGAAAAATCAATGAAGTATATTCAAAATATTTTACAAAGGACTGCCCTACACGTTCATGCGTAGAGGTAGCAAGACTTCCTAAGGATGTGCTTATAGAGATTGATTCTATAGCAGTTAAACCACAGTAATATGGGTAAGAATATGCATAGATCCACAAAAATAGGATGGTATTTTTTACTTGCGGTGGCAGTTTATCTTGCAATGGGATATATTATGCCGTTACTTCCGTTTGATACGGGAAGTGCCAATTTCGGATATATATTCGGACAGCTCAGTATATTTATTCCGGTTCTTGTGTATGTGATATGCACAAAAGGTCAGGCTATAAGGGACATTCATTTTAAGAAGATTAAGATAGAAAATGTACTGATAGTGGTTATTTTTTCGTGGCTGTGTATGCCGGTTGCAGGATTTTTAAATGTAATATCAATGTTTTTTGCTGAAAATCATGTGGCTGCCACGGTAGGTTCACTGACGGATAATCCATTTATAGTGAACGTGCTGATGATTGCCGTTGTGCCGGCTATACTTGAGGAGATAGCTTACAGAGGAATAACATTTTACGGTTTAAGAAAGTATGGAGTTGTGGCAGCAGCCGTTGTATCCGGTGTTTTATTCGGACTTAACCATATGAACATAAATCAGTTTCTGTATGCAGCGCTGCTCGGCATTGCGCTTGCACTTATGGATGAAGCATCTGACAGCATACTGGCATCGATGATTATGCATTTTGTGTTCAATATTAATACAGTTTTGCTTATACAAATGTATAAAATACTTCCTTATCTTGAAAAGGTAACGGGACAGGAGATAAAAGGACTGGAGGAACAGACAACAGATACGGTTACGAGTCTCAGCGACTATCCGCTTAAGACGAAACTTATACTGTTAGCTGTATATGGAGTGCTGGCAATAGTTGCCGTAATCATAAATTATAATATATATAAATGGTATGCAAAGAGAAACGGCAGACTTGATCATATAAAGGAAAGCTTTAAAAATGCGATGTCCGGCTTCAGAAAAACAGATGACGGCAGAATTATTTCTATTCCGATGCTCTTGGGAATATTTGTATGTATAAGTCTGATGCTTATAGAATTACTGTGAAAAATAGTGGCATTATGCACCTCGAAATGTTAAATAAATAGTAAAAATGCACAAAAAAAAACCGAGTTATGCAAAATGACCAAAACAAAAAAAGTGTTTTCGGCTATTTGTTATATAGAAATTTTGAGGGTAATGGAATATAATTATACAGTAATAATTATGTTACACACGACAAAGATTATAATTTTAGGAGGAAATTTATAAATGGCTAGTTTATCATTAAAAAACGTTTCAAAAGTTTATCCAAACGGCTTTGTTGCTGTTAAAGACTTCAACCTCGAAGTACAGGATAAAGAATTCATCATTTTCGTAGGACCTTCAGGATGTGGAAAGTCTACAACACTTCGTATGATTGCAGGTCTTGAGGAAATCTCAAGTGGTGAGTTATACATCGGTGACAGACTTGTAAACGATGTTGAGCCTAAGGACAGAGATATCGCGATGGTATTCCAGAATTACGCTCTGTATCCACATATGACAGTATTCGACAACATGGCATTTGGTCTTAAACTTAGAAAGACTCCAAAGGATCAGATTGACAAGCTTGTTCATGAAGCTGCAAGAATTCTTGATATTGAACATCTCCTTGACCGTAAGCCAAAGGCTTTATCAGGTGGTCAGAGACAGCGTGTGGCTATGGGACGTGCTATAGTTCGTAACCCTAAGGTATTCCTTATGGATGAGCCTTTATCAAACCTTGATGCTAAGCTCAGAGTACAGATGAGAATTGAGATTTCTAAACTTCATCAGAGACTTGAAACAACTATCATCTACGTTACACATGATCAGACAGAGGCTATGACACTTGGTACAAGAATCGTAGTTATGAAAGATGGTATCGTACAGCAGGTAGATACACCTAAGAACTTATATGATAATCCATGTAACTTATTCGTTGCAGGATTCATGGGATCACCACAGATGAACTTCATCGACGCTCAGGTTTCACAGTCAGGATCAGACGTATTACTCGTATTTGGTTCTCACTCAATCAAAGTTCCTGAAGCTAAGGCTAAAGCTTTAATAGATGGAAATTACATCAACAAGACAGTTGTAGTTGGTATTCGTCCGGAAGATTTCCACGATCAGGAAATCGTTATCAACTCTATGCAGGATAGCGTTATCGAAGCTACAATCCGTCTCTATGAGATGCTTGGTGCTGAAGTATTCTTATACTTCGATATCGACCAGTTTAGCTGTACAGCAAGAGTTAATCCTCGTACAACAGCAAGACCTGGTGATACAATTAAGATGGCAATTGATACTTCTAAATTACATCTGTTTGACAAAGATACACAGCTTGTAATTGTAAACTAGATTTAAAATATGAAAATTTGAGGAAATGCATAAAAAATGTGCATTTCCTCTTTTTTTTTTTGCCAAAATGTTATAAGATAAACTAGACATAATAGAAATCGTAAGTGGAAAAGGGAGTGGATCGGATGATATCAAATCAAATACTTCTAAATACTATAGAAGGTTTAAAAGGAATAACAAGAGCAGATTTGTGTGTGGCTGATACGGAAGGAAAAGTTCTGGCATCTACATTTCCTGGAGCGGATGACTATTCAGAGGCAATTATCGCATTTGCGGGATCGCCGGCTGAGAGCCAGCTGATGCAGGATTTTCAGTTTTTTAAGGTTAGTGATGACAATCAGCTGGAGTATATATTATTGGCAAAGGGCAGCAGTGATGATATTTATATGATAGGCAAGATGGCTGCATTTCAGATACAGAATCTTCTCGTTGCATATAAAGAGAGATTTGACAAGGATAATTTTATTAAGAATCTTCTTCTTGATAATCTTCTTCTTGTCGATGTATACAACAGAGCGAAGAAGCTTCATATTGAAACTGAGGTTAAGAGAGTTGTATATATTATTGAGACAAAGCATGAGAAAGATACTAATGCACTTGAGACTGTCAGAAGTCTGTTTTCAACAAAGACAAAAGATTTTATAACGGCAGTTGATGAGAAAAACATTATTCTTGTTAAGGAAGTTTCACCTGAGGAAACCAGTGAGGACCTTGAGAGAATAGCAAAGACTTTGCTTGATATGCTGAATTCAGAAGCTATGGTCAAGGTTAATATAGCTTATGGTACGGTTGTAAATGAAATAAAAGAGGTTTCACGTTCTTATAAGGAAGCTAAGATGGCACTCGATGTAGGAAAAATATTCTACAGTGACAAAAATGTCGTGGCATACAGCAATCTTGGTATAGGAAGACTTATTTATCAGCTGCCTATTCCATTGTGCAAAATGTTTATAAAGGAAATATTCGGTGGAAAGTCTCCGGACAGCTTCGACGAGGAGACCCTTACAACCATTAATAAGTTCTTTGAAAATAATCTTAACGTTTCAGAGACTTCAAGACAGCTTTACATTCACAGAAATACTCTCGTGTATCGTCTTGATAAGTTACAGAAGAGTACAAATCTGGATTTGAGGGTTTTTGAGGATGCAATTACGTTTAAGATTGCACTTATGGTGGTAAAATATATGAAATATATGGAAAGATTAGAATACTAGAAAGGCAAGGTTTATAGTGATGATTGAACTGGAAAACGTTTCTAAGGCATATTCTACCGGAGCTCCGGCAATAAAAAATATGAACTTGAAGATTGAGAAGGGTGAATTTGTATTTATAGTGGGAAACAGTGGTTCAGGAAAGTCAACGTTGATTAAATTACTGTTAAAAGAACTTGAGCCTACTGAAGGAACCATCAGCATAAATGGAAAAGTTCTGAATAAAATGAAGAGAAGCAAGATACCGAGTCTCAGAAGAGACATGGGTGTTGTTTTTCAGGATTTCCGTTTGTTAAAAGACAGGAATGTATATGAAAATATTGCATTTGCACAGCGTGTTGTGGAGACACCGACAAGAGTAATAAAGAGAAGAGTTCCTGCAATGCTGTCACTGGTTGGACTTTCAGAAAAATACCGCTCTTTTCCTAAGGAACTGTCAGGTGGAGAGCAGCAGCGAGTTGCGCTTGCGAGAGCACTTGTGAACAATCCATCGATTCTGCTTGCAGACGAGCCTACAGGTAATCTTGATCCGAAAAATTCATGGGAAATCATGAAATTATTGGAAGAGATTAACAAACGTGGTACAACGGTGCTTGTGGTTACACATAATAGAGAGATAGTGGATGCCATGAGCAAGAGGGTTATTACGATGAATAAAGGCGTAGTGGTAAGCGACGAGAAAAAAGGTGGATATATTTATGAAGATTAGTACATTTGCTTATTGCTTTAATCAGGGCATTAAGAATATAAAGAGAAATAAATTGTTTTCACTGGCTTCAGTGGGAACCATAGCAGCGTGTATATTTATGATGGGAATAATGTATTCTGTCATAGCAAACTTTCAGCACATGGTGAAAGAGGCGGGAGAATCCGTAAGCATAACGGTATTTTTTGATGAAGGCATAAGTCCTGATAAAATCACATTTCTTCAGGACAGAATAGAAAAGCGACCTGAGGTTGCATCGGTAGAATATACGTCAGCTGAAGAGGCATGGGATAATTTTAAGAAACAGTATTTTTCAAGCAATCCTGAGCTTGCTGATGGATTTAAAGATGACAATCCGCTTGCAAATTCAGCGTATTTTGAGATACATTTAAAAGATGTGTCGGAACAGCAGTCACTTGTAGATTTTCTAAAATCTTCAGATGGAGTGAGACAGGTTAATTATTCGGACGTAACGGCAAGTGCGCTTACGGATTTTGCTAAAATGGTAGGATATGTTTCAATGACGATTATTCTTGTATTGCTTGCGGTCGGCATATTCCTTATAAGTAATACGGTAATGATAGGTATAGCCGTAAGAAAAGAAGAGATAAAGATTATGAAACTCATAGGTGCAGCAGATTATTTTGTAAGAGCTCCGTTTATAGTTGAGGGTATTGTCATTGGAATAATAGGTGCCGTAATTCCAATAATTGGATTGTACTTTGTGTATAAAGAAGTGGTAAGCTATCTTATGGGACAATTCCAGACGATTACAAGCAGTTTTACATTTCTGTCGGCACATAGTGTATTTAGCGTAATGGGACCGGTTGCACTTATAATAGGTGGGGGAATAGGTCTTGCAGGTAGTATGATAACTATAAGAAAACATTTAAAAGTATAGAATTTCAAACGCAAAGAAGGATTTGATATTGATGAAAAAGAATGTTATTAAGGCAGTGTGTGGTATAACTATAGGGGTGATGGTTTTGTCGGTGACAGTGCCGTCATTTGCCACAAGTTTACAGGAGGCTGAACAGAAGCAGAAAGAGATAGAGGAGGATTTGGCTGACTCTAAGGGGATTCTTGACAATCTCAATTCATTGAAGTCGGATGCGGATGCATATGTGACGGCAATGGACGAGAAGTTGGGCCAGATTGAACAGAGTATTGTCAGTCTGCAACAGCAGCAGGCGGACAAGCAAAAGGAGATAGACGAAACAAAGGCACAGCTTGAACAGCAGGAAGCGGATATTAATGAACAGTATGTTTCTATGAAAAAACGTATTCAGTTTATGTTTGAAAATGGTAATACATTTTATATGGAAATGATGTTTGGTACGGACGATATATCTGATTTGCTTAATAAGGCAGAGTATATTTCGCAGTTAGAGGAATATGACAGGAATATGCTTAATAAAATGAAAGATACACAGGAGCAGATTAAGGCTAATGAGGAAAAGCTTGAGAGCGAACAGCATGAGCTTGATAAACTTGTTAAGCAGACTGAGGATGAGCAGGCATCTGTGGAAACACTTATAGCTGCAAAGCAGGCTGAGATAGAGTCGTTTAATACGCAGATTCAGGATACTCAGGCACAGATAGATCAGAAAGAAAAAGAACTGAAAGAAGAACAGGAACTTATAGAGCAGATGAAGGAAATAGAGCGTCAGAGAGCTGCGGCCGCAGCAGCAGCTGCAGCGGCGGCTGCACAGGGAAGTGTATCAACTTCATTTGTACCTACTGCAAGCGGATATATATGGCCTGTATCATCTCACACCATAAGTTCGGAGTTCGGTTACAGAACAGATCCTATAAACGGTACGACTTCATATCACAGCGGACTTGATATAGCGGCATCGTCAGGTACTCCGATAGCAGCGATAGCTGACGGTCAGGTTGCATGGTCTTATTACAGTTCATCGGCAGGAAACTGGATAGGAATAGATCATGGAAATGGTGTATATTCAGTGTATATGCATTGCTCATTGTCAGCAGTATCGGCAGGTGATGTGGTATCACAGGGACAGACTATAGGATATGTAGGTTCTACGGGACGTTCAACAGGTCCGCATCTGCATCTGAGCATAAGACTGAACGGAGAATACGTTGATCCGCACCAGTATGTAGGATATTAGACAGGAAGAAAGACAGGGTAATCGGATGGAAAATAATAATAAATCTGATAAGGGGTATCTGAAGGGACTTATAACAGGATTGCTGTTTGCTGTAGTATTAGTGGTTGTATTTGCAGTGGCATGGGTATTAAGACTTAATAAATATGTTTTGAATTATTATGGTCTGTCACTGTCTGAAGT
Source organism: uncultured Lachnospiraceae bacterium (assembly GCA_902763335.1). Lineage (GTDB taxonomy): Bacteria > Bacillota > Clostridia > Lachnospirales > Lachnospiraceae > UBA2821. The sequence goes on from CACWRR010000014.1 coordinate 48,806, forward strand.
AAAATCAAAACAGGTCAAATTAAACAGTGATGATTTTGATACCAAAATGAATAAACTTGCGTCATATATTGAAACGTTTTATCTTGATGACGTATCAGAGGAAGATATGGCAGAAGGAGCATTTAATGGTGTCGTGGCTGCACTGGGAGACCCATATTCTGAATATTACACAGAGGAAGAATATGAGTCGCTTATGGAATCTACCAGTGGTGAATATAATGGAATAGGCGTGTCCATAAGCCAGAAGGAAGAAAATGGTGAGATAACCATAGCCACGGTATTTGACGATACTCCCGCAAAGGAGGCAGGTATTCAGGAAGGTGACGTCATAGTAGCTGTTGATGGAAATGACATGACAGGAAAATCCAGCCAGGATGTGGTAAGCATGATTAAAGGTAAAACTGATGGTACGGTAACAATCACGGTCATGAGAAATGGAGAAAAACTTGATATTCAGGTGGAAATCCGAAAAGTTGAGCGTCCGACAGTTGCCAATCACATGATGGATGGAAATATCGGCTACATCAAGCTTAGCGAATTTGACGGTGTCAGCACATCGCAGTTTTCTGAGGCACTTAATGAATTAAAAGACCAGGGAATGGAAAAACTTGTGATAGACATAAGAGACAATCCGGGCGGACGACTGGATGTTGTATGCGATTTGCTTGATTTGTTTGTTGATAAGGATAAACTTATAGTGTATACGAAAGATAAGAACGGGAATAAGCAGGAAGAGTATACAAGGTATGACGCATCGGTAAAAGATATACCTATAAGTATAATCGTAAATGGAAACAGTGCCAGTGCGGCTGAGGTATTTACCGGTGTAATGCAGGACTACGGTCTTGCCAAAATCGTTGGAACACAGACATTCGGAAAGGGAATAGTCCAGAAAATTCTTGATATGGGTGATGGTTCAGCGGTAAAACTCACAGTGTCAAAATATTATCTGCCAAACGATGAAAATATACATGGACAGGGAATAACACCTGATTATGTAATCGATGCAGATGGGAATACGGAAGAAGATGTGCAGTTGAATAAGGCATTGGAAGTGCTGGAATAGAATATTGAATGTTATGATGGCGGGTGTTATGTGTAGGAGCAGACACCTGCTTTCATATTAATGAATCAGAAAAAATTTATAAAAACAAATGTTCGATTAAAGTATGTACATCACTGTAGATTTGTGATAAAATCAGAATATCAGATAGAGAGACACCGTTTAATATATCAGTGAGCATTTAGAAAGGGAAAAATATGGCATTAGATAACAGATTAAATATTACAGATTCCACAGAACTTGCCAGAATGGAAGAAAAGATAAGCAAGAAGAAGGCTGTTGAATTATTTGAAAATGGATATTTGGATAATTATGAAGTTGGAACATTCAGGATGCTTGCGGCAATTCATAAATATTTATTTGGAGAGATATATGATTTTGCAGGTAAGGTGCGGACCGTGAATATTGCGAAAGGTAATTTCAGATTTGCACCGGTTATGTATTTACAGGCGGCTCTTGAAAATGTTGAGAAAATGCCACAGTCAACATTTGATGAAATAGTTGAAAAATATGTTGAGATGAATATAGCACATCCATTTAGAGAAGGAAATGGACGAAGTACCAGAATATGGCTGGATTTAATGCTGAAGAAAGAATTGAACATGGTTGTTGACTGGAGTGCGGTTGATAAAGAAGATTATCTGTTAGCGATGGAAAGAAGTCCGATTAAAGATATCGAAATTAAGTATATATTAAAGCAGGCGTTGACAGATAAAGTTGACGATAGGGAAGTGTATATGAAGGGAATAGACCATAGCTATTATTATGAGGGTTATTCTGTATATAAAGCGAAAGATTTGTAAATGGAAATTTTTGATGATATAAATTTGGAGGACCAAAATGGACAATAATTCAATTTTCAAACTACACAGCGAGTATTCTCCCACAGGTGACCAGCCGCAGGCCATTGAGAAGCTGGTGAAGGGATTTAAGGAGGGTAATCAGTTTCAGACGCTTCTCGGTGTCACCGGATCAGGTAAAACATTTACCATGGCAAATGTTATTGCAAAACTGAACAAACCTACGCTTATTCTTGCCCACAATAAGACGCTGGCTGCCCAGTTGTATGGTGAATTTAAGGAGTTTTTTCCTGAAAATGCGGTGGAATATTTTGTGTCATATTATGATTATTATCAGCCGGAAGCATATGTGCCGTCTACGGACACATACATTGAGAAGGATTCAGCCATAAATGATGAGATAGATAAGTTGAGACATTCTGCCACAGCAGCCCTTTCGGAGAGAAATGACGTGATTATCGTGTCCAGCGTGTCATGTATATATGGTCTTGGTAGTCCCATAGATTATCAGGAAATGGTTGTGTCGCTCAGACCGGGTATGATTAAGGACAGAGATGAAGTTATAAAGAAACTTATAGATATACAGTATACCAGAAATGATTTGGATTTTAAGCGTGGAAGTTTCAGGGTAAGAGGAGATACAGTAGAGATATTTCCGGCATCTTCAGGAGAAAATGCCATAAGAGTAGAGTTTTTTGGCGATGAAGTGGACAGAATAACAGAGGTGGACCCGCTTACAGGACATGTGAAATGTGCGTTGGAACACATAGCAATATTTCCGGCATCCCATTATGTTGTTTCAAAAGAGAAGATGGAAAAGGCGATAGTAGGTATAGAAGAGGAACTGAAAGAGAGAGTTGAGTATTTCAAGAGTGAGGATAAACTTTTAGAGGCGCAGAGAATATCAGAGAGAACAAATTTTGATATAGAAATGATGCGTGAGACAGGATTCTGCTCAGGTATAGAGAATTATTCGAGACATCTTGCCGGACTGGCACCGGGACAGACACCGCATACACTGTTGGATTATTTTCCGGATGATTTTCTTATGATAGTGGACGAGTCACATATCACCATACCGCAGGTAAGGGGGATGTATGCGGGAGACCAGTCGAGAAAGTCAACGCTTGTAGATTATGGGTTCAGACTTCCGTCGGCTAGAGATAACAGACCGCTGAATTTTGAAGAATTTGAGAGCAAAATTGACCAGATGATGTTCGTGTCTGCTACGCCAAATGTGTATGAAGAGGAGCATGAACTGGCGAGAGCAGAACAGATTATCAGACCTACGGGACTTCTTGATCCGAGAGTTGAAGTCAGACCGGTTTCGGGACAGGTGGATGACCTTATCGGTGAAGTGAATAAAGAGGTGGCTAAGAAGAATAAAGTGCTTGTAACCACCCTTACGAAGAGAATGGCAGAGGATCTGACCGATTACATGAAAGAAAATGGAATCAGAGTGAAATATCTGCATTCGGATATAGATACACTTGAGCGTACAGAGATTATCAGAAATATGCGACTGGATGTATTTGATGTGCTTGTAGGTATCAACCTTTTGCGAGAGGGACTTGATATTCCGGAGATAACTCTGGTGGCAATACTCGATGCAGATAAGGAAGGCTTTCTGCGTTCCGAGACGTCGCTTATACAGACGATAGGCAGGGCTGCGAGAAATTCAGAGGGACATGTTATAATGTATGCGGACAATATAACTGATTCCATGGATAAGGCAATAAAAGAAACTAACAGAAGACGTGAGATTCAGGAAAAATATAATGAGGAGCATGGAATCACTCCGACTACGATTAAGAAAGCAGTCAGGGATCTTATAAGCATTTCCAAGGAGGCAGAATCTAAGACACAGATGCTTGAGAAAGATCCTGAATCCATGAGCAGGAAAGAGATAGAGCGTCTGGTTAAGAAACTTGAGAAACAGATGAGAAAGGCTGCGGCAGATCTTGATTTTGAATCGGCAGCAGAACTCAGAGACCAGATGATGCAGCTTAAGAAACATATGGCTGATTAGACATATATTGAAAGATGAGGTAATGACAGTGTCAGAGGAAAATATCAGTAAAAAATATATACGGATAAGGGGAGCACATGAGCATAATCTCAAAGGGATAAATGTAGATATTCCAAGAGATAAATTTGTGGTATTGACGGGACTCAGCGGTTCAGGAAAGTCTTCACTTGCATTTGATACGATATACGCAGAGGGACAGAGAAGATATATGGAGTCATTGTCATCATATGCCAGACAGTTCCTTGGACAGATGGAGAAGCCTGATGTGGAGAGTATAGAAGGACTTCCGCCGGCCATATCCATAGACCAGAAATCCACAAACAGAAATCCGAGATCTACGGTTGGAACTGTTACGGAAATATATGATTACTTCAGACTGCTGTATGCCAGAGTAGGTATACCACATTGCCCGAAATGTGGTAAGGAGATAAAAAAACAGACCGTGGATCAGATGGTGGATCAGATAATGGAACTGCCGGAGAGAACCAAATTTCAGTTGTTGGCACCGGTAGTGCGCGGCCGTAAAGGTGAGCATGTAAAAGTGCTGCAGCAGGCGAAGAAGAGCGGGTTTGTCCGTGTGAGAATAGATGGTAACATGTATGAGCTGTCTGAAGAGGTGAAGCTTGAGAAGAATAAAAAACATAATATAGAGATAGTTGTTGACCGACTGGCTGTAAGGGAAGGTATAGAAAAGAGATTGTCGGATTCTATAGAGACTGTATTGAAATTGTCTGACGGACTGATGATAGTGGATGTGATAGATGGTGAGCCGATAAATTTCAGCCAGAGTTTTTCATGTCCGGACTGCGGAATCAGTATAGACGAGGTGCAGCCGAGAAGTTTCTCATTCAACAACCCATTTGGAGCATGCCCGGTATGTGCCGGACTCGGATACAAGATGGAGTTTGATGTGGATCTGATGATACCTGATTACAGCGTCAGCTTAAATGACGGTGCAATAGTTTGTACCGGATGGCAGTCATCAAATAAAGAAGGAAGTTTTACACACGCAACACTTGAAGCTCTGGCAAGAGAGTATAAATTTTCGCTTGATACTCCATTTGGAGAATTGTCAGATGAGATACGTGACGTCATTATAAATGGTACTCATGGCAGAGAGGTGAAGGTATATTATAAGGGGCAGCGTGGAGAAGGTGTATATGACGTTGCATTTGAGGGCCTTATAAAGAATATGCAGCGCAGATACCGTGAGACATTTTCAGATACAATGAAACAGGAGTACGAGCAGTATATGAAAATATCTGCCTGTGATGAGTGTAAGGGACAGAGACTTAAGAAGGAATCTCTGGCTGTTACAGTATCAGACAAGAATATATTTGAGATTACTTCAATGCCTATACTGGAACTTCAGGATTATCTGAAAAATATTCGCATTTCAGAGTATCAGCACAAGATTGGTGATGCAATATTAAAGGAAATAAACGGAAGAATAAGTTTCCTCGTAGATGTAGGGCTTGATTATCTCACATTGTCGAGGGCAACAGCCACATTGTCCGGTGGTGAGACACAGAGAATAAGACTGGCAACGCAGATAGGTTCCGGTCTTGTCGGCGTGGCATATATACTTGATGAGCCGAGTATAGGACTTCACCAGAAGGATAATGACAAGCTTCTGGGTGCGATGCTTCATCTGCGTGACCTTGGCAATTCACTGATAGTGGTGGAACATGATGAGGATACGATGAAAGCGGCTGATTACATTGTGGATATAGGTCCGAGAGCCGGAGAACATGGCGGTGAGGTAGTGGCTGTGGGAACTGCCGAGGATATTATGAAAAATGAAAATTCTATAACCGGAGCATACTTAAGCGGACGAAAATTTATTCCGGTACCGTCTGAACGCAGAAAGCCGACGGGAACTATAAAGATAATAGGTGCAAGGCAGAATAATCTGAAAAACATTGATGTGGAGATTCCGCTCGGAGTCATGACCTGCGTAACGGGTGTATCGGGTTCCGGTAAGAGTTCACTTATAAATGAAATATTATATAAATCTCTTGCTAAAAATCTGAATCGTGCGAGAACTATTCCGGGTGACCATGACAGGATAGAGGGTATGGAGCAGTTAGACAAGGTTATAGATATAGACCAGTCTCCTATCGGAAGAACGCCGAGGTCGAATCCGGCAACATATACCGGAGTGTTTGATTTAATCAGGGATTTATTCGCTTCAACACCGGATGCCAAGGCGAAGGGTTACAAGAAGGGACGTTTCAGTTTCAACGTAAAAGGAGGCAGATGTGAGGCGTGCAGTGGTGACGGAATCATCAAGATAGAGATGCATTTCCTGCCGGATGTGTATGTGCCGTGTGAGGTGTGTGGCGGAAAGCGTTACAACAGAGAGACGCTGGAGGTTAAATATAAGGGCAAGAGCATTTACGATATACTTGACATGACGGTGGAAGAAGCCGTGAAATTCTTCGAAAATGTACCTATGATACACAGAAGGATAAAGACATTGCAGGAGGTAGGCCTCGGATATATCAAGCTTGGTCAGCCGTCAACTACGTTATCCGGAGGAGAGGCACAGCGTATCAAACTGGCAACAGAGCTTAGCAAACGTGGAACGGGCAAGACCATATATGTCCTTGATGAGCCGACAACGGGACTTCATTTTGAGGACGTAAATAAGCTTGTGGAGATACTCAGGAAACTGTCTGACACTGGAAATACCGTGGTGGTAATAGAGCATAACCTTGATGTGATAAAGACAGCGGATTATATTATAGATATCGGTCCTGACGGTGGAGACAAGGGTGGAAGAGTGATAGCCCAAGGAACTCCGGAGCAGGTCGCAAAGAGTAAAAAGTCTTACACAGGTGAGTTTTTAAAGAAATATTTGAAGAAATAGTCCTTGTCATAAAGACAAGGCTACCTTATAATAAATATTGATAGTATAAAGCTACGTTTATTACAAGCAGGAGGAATTGATAATGAATCAGGAAAAAGTGATTGTCATTGATTTTGGCGGGCAGTATAACCAATTAGTAGCACGTCGTGTCAGAGAATGTAACGTGTACTGCGAAATCTATTCTTATCGTACTGATTTAGAAAAGATTAAGGCTATGAACCCGAAGGGAATCATTTTGACAGGAGGTCCGAACAGTTGCTATGAAGCTGATTCACCGACATGCAGCAAAGAATTATTTGAGATAGGAGTACCTATCCTCGGACTGTGCTATGGCGCACAGCTTATGATGCATGTACTGGGTGGAAAGGTTGAGAAAGCACCTGTCAGAGAGTATGGAAAAACGGAAGTGACTGTAGATAAGTCCTCTCCGCTCTTTAGTGATGTGTCAGAGAAGACAATCTGCTGGATGAGTCATTTTGATTATATTTCAAAGGTTGCAGACGGATTTGACATTGTGGCAACTACATCAGACTGCCCTGTGGCAGCAGCACAGAATAAGGAGAAGAATCTTTACGCAATCCAGTTCCATCCGGAAGTGCTTCACACACAGGAAGGAACAAAGATGCTGTACAATTTCGTAAGAAATGTGTGCGGTTGTGCAGGAACATGGAGAATGGATTCATTTGTGGAAAATTCCATTAAGGCAATACGTGAGAAAGTCGGAGACGGTAAAGTGTTATGTGCACTGTCAGGCGGAGTCGATTCAAGCGTGGCAGCAGTAATGCTCTCAAAGGCAATCGGCAGCCAGCTCACATGTGTATTCGTAGACCACGGCCTTTTAAGAAAGGACGAGGGAGATGAAGTAGAGGAAGTATTCGGACCGAATGGCCCTTATGAACTGAATTTCATCCGTGTAAATGCACAGGAGCGTTATTACAGCAAACTTGCCGGAGTAACAGAACCGGAGCAGAAACGTAAAATAATCGGTGAGGAATTTATCCGTGTATTTGAAGAAGAGGCAAAGAAAATCGGAGCAGTTGATTTCCTCGTACAGGGAACAATCTACCCTGACGTAGTGGAAAGTGGCTTGGGCGGAGAATCCGCAGTAATCAAATCACACCACAACGTAGGAGGACTTCCTGAACATGTTGATTTTAAAGAAATCATAGAACCGCTTCGTGACCTTTTCAAGGATGAGGTCCGCAAGGCAGGTCTTGAGATGGGAATACCTGAAAAGCTCGTATTCCGTCAGCCATTCCCTGGCCCTGGTCTTGGAATTCGTATAATCGGCGAAGTAACAGCCGAAAAGGTAAGAATCGTTCAGGAAGCAGATGCAATCTACCGTGAGGAGATAGCAAAAGCAGGTCTTGATAAGACGATAGGCCAGTACTTTGCAGCACTTACCAACATGCGTTCAGTAGGTGTAATGGGAGACGAGAGAACATACGACTATGCGGTAGCATTGAGAGCGGTGAACACCATCGACTTTATGACAGCCGAGAGTGCAGAGATACCATTTGATGTACTGCAGAAGGTAATGAGCAGAATCATAAACGAGGTCAGAGGAGTGAATAGAGTATTCTATGATCTGACGAGTAAACCACCGGGAACGATTGAGTT
>CACWRR010000015.1 GCA_902763335.1 uncultured Lachnospiraceae bacterium
CTGCTGTTGCTTGCAAGAAGATTCTGTACTCTTCTTATCATAACACCCCTGCCATATGGTTTCTGAACAAAATCAGAAGCTCCCAGAGTAAGTGCCATCTCTTCTCCACCCTGCCCAAACTGTGAAGTTGCAATTATTGGAATAGCTGCAAAATGTTTATCTGTCCTTAATTTGATGATAAGCTCCATTCCGCTCATTCCCGGAATTGACAAATCAACTATTATCATATCTATTTTTTCTGCGTTGTCCATTATATAGTTATATGCTATATCACCATTTCCGGTGCAGGCAACTGTGTAGCTGTCTTTAAAATATTCTGTTATAAGGTTGCAGTTCCATAATACACTGTCTATCACCAGAAGAACTCTGTCACTGCCGCCCTTCTGTACATAAAGTTCACCGTCTTCTCCCGTATACTTCATCAGTTCAGCACCTGCTGCCTGCTCTGCAGCTTTTAACTGTATCGAAAACTCTTTTGCCGGAAGTGGTTTTGAATAAAAATATCCCTGAACATAGTTACATTCCAATGCCTTAAGTACATTTATCTGTTCCTGAGTCTCAACACCCTCGGCAACTACTAAAAGGTTCATCCATTTGGCAAGTCCCATTACAAAATTCATTATATTTCTGTTATTTCCAAGGTCTCTTCCCTGAACAAATCTCATATCAAGTTTCAATATATCTATAGGAATCTCGGAAAGCATATTAAGTGATGAATATCCGCTTCCAAAATCATCCATCTCTATTATAAATCCATTCTCTTTAAGCTCATTGATAACCTCTATAAGCTGCTCTGAATCTTCCGTGTATGCCGTTTCAGTTATTTCTATATGTAAATCTTTCTGGTTTATTCCATACTTTTCAACCAGCTCAAGAAGTTTCTCTGTGAGATTTACAACATAAATATCTTTTCTGGAAACATTTACGGATATAGGAATGGTCATGCCATACTCTTTCTTCCATTTTGCAATATATTCACAGGTTTTCTCCCACACATACATGTCCATTCGTGTGATAAAACCATTTTTCTCAAAAACAGGAACAAAATCTGCCGGAGATATAAATCCTCTTTCCGGATGATTCCATCTTACAAGTGCTTCCGCACCTGCCATTGTCTCTGTAAGCAAATCATACTTCGGCTGATAGTATACTTCAAACTGTTCCTCAAGCAATGCCTTTTCCATCTCGTTCGTTATGGTCTGCTCCATAAGAAGTTTCTTACGTATAGAGTCATCATAATATGCACACGAAACATTATAATTGCCCTTTATCGAATTAGCCGCCAACGCCGCCCTGTCACACATCGATTCAACAGGTACATTGTTATCATGTATCTTATACACACCAAACTTCATAGATATTATAATATTGTTTTTCTCTGCATATTTAGATATATCATTTATAGCCTCTTCAACAATATTATTAACTCTTCCGTCCCCATGCTCTATGAGAGTGAAAAATTTATCTGCCATGGTTCTTGATGATACAAGTTCACCATCACTTGTAAGTATTTTTATTCTTTCACCTATATATTTTAAGAGTTTATCACCTTCGTGAATACCATAATTATCATTGATAAGTTTAAATTTCTCTATATCAGTTACGATTATTTCATATTTCTTGTCAGGATTCTCATCTATAATCATCTTAACTCTTTCGTTAAAGCTTTCTTTGCTGAGCAATCCCGTAAGAGAATCGTACTGTTCAACATATTTCTTCTCTTCTTTTACCTCTGCCCTGTTTTTCAGCTTGCATCTGAACAGCTCTATGTAAAATTCCATCTGTTCCTTCGGAACAAAAGCTCTCTCTTCACCTTCCGGAATATTTGCATTCATAATTCCATAAAAATGAACTCTCATATCAGCATCTACCCTGCGTGCCATTTTCGGAATGTCTATGTTTTCATCCATGCTGCCGTCAGCTACGCCCTTCTCTATTGCCGCAAGTATTATCTCGTATACACTTTCTGCATACTCATCGGGAACTCTGTACTTTCTTCCATCCGGAACTTTAGACTCCGCTATCTTTATCTCATTAAGAAGTACAACTCTCTTCCAGTTCATAAATGCATGCATATACTGATGTCTGATAATCTCTTCTATCTGTCTGAGTCCTGACATTTCTTTATATTCAAACGTATCCGCTCTTTCGCATAACATGCCCACGGCACCGCTTTGCATATGCATATATACTTCACGTACTAAACCTCTCTTATCTTCAAAAAGTTCAATAATCCGTTCTACTGATATATCTGTTCCTTCCGCAATCTCTTCAAGAGTAGCATTATATATACCACGCTCTTCAAAGCATTTCTCTGCATATTCAATTATTTTGATTTTTTCATATCCTTTTTCCTCTTTCATACCATTCTCCATTTCTGAGCAATCTTTACCGTCAATACCTAATTTGTCTGCTCTCACTAATGCTTTACCCCAAGCCAGTATTTATATATTTCTCTCTTTGGAACACCTCTGTCCTTTGCAACACTCTTCATTGCATCCTTTTCCGTCATTCCCTGTAAAATATATCTGTTCATATGTTCCTCAACAGTTATATCGTTCCACTCATCCCTCTTTTCCTGTTCTATCTGCTCAACACTCTTTCCATCTATCACAAGAACGTATTCTCCACGCGGTGCTTCATTTTCATATTTCGATATAACATCTTCTATATTTCCACATATTACACTCTCATGTTTCTTCGTAAGTTCCTTGCACACCGATATTTTTCTGTTTCCAAGGTATTCATATATTTCCCTGAGAGTCTTTAACAGGTGATGTGGTGCCTCATACATTATAATAGTTCTGGTCTCTTCCCTTAATTCTCCGAGTATTCTCTGTCTCTCTTTTTTGTCTGCCGGCAAAAATGCCTCAAATGCAAATCTTCTTGTGGGAAGTCCCGACATTGTAAGCGCTGTTACACACGCTGCCGGTCCCGGAAGAGATGTTACCGTTATTCCTGCCTCGTAACACTGCCTTACCAGTTCTTCACCCGGATCTGATATTCCCGGAGTTCCGGCATCTGTAATAAGTGCCACATTTTTTCCCTCCTGCATAATCTTCACAAGGTACTTTGCTTTCTCGACTTTATTATATTCATGATAACTCGTCATAGGAGTTTTAATGTCAAAATGATTTAACAGCTTTATACTGTTTCGCGTATCTTCTGCACCTATAACATCTACTTCTTTTAATGTTCTTAAAACTCTGAGTGTTATATCCTCCAGATTTCCTATAGGAGTCGCACACAAATACAATCTGCCTTCCATATATGTTCCTTTCTCTATATAAAACACCTGCTATTTATTATAGATAGTATATATCTCATCTGTATATTCACCCTGACTTTTATATACAATCAGAGGGCTTTCCACTTTCATCATGGGCTTACCGCCTCTGGCCGACTCTATGAGAACCATATTTGCATCTTTATCTGCAAACGGATGAACCAGTCTTATTCTCTTCGGCTCAAGTATGTGTTCTCTGAGTGTGCATATTATCTCTGCCAGTCGGTGTGGTCTGTGAACCATATAAAATCTGCCACCGGGTTTTAATAACAGAGCAGCTTCCCTGACCACGTCCTCAAGCGTACACAATAATTCATGTCTCGCTATCGCTTTAGGCATATCCGGATTTTTTATGCCATGATTATCGTTCATATAAGGAGGATTACTCGTAACGACATCGTAGGAAGCCTTCTTAAATATATTCGAAGCCTCTTTGATATCACCACACACTATATCTATACTGTCCTGCAATCCATTATATCTGACACTTCTTGATGCCATGTCAGCACTCTCCTCCTGTATCTCAAGTGCCGTAAAATGCGCATTACAGTTACTCTTTGCTGCAAGCAGTATGGGAATGATTCCCGTCCCTGTTCCAAGGTCCATTACTTTTTCGCCCTCATTTATATTGGCAAATCCGGTAAGGAGTACCGCATCCATTCCAAAACAGAATTTTCCACTGTTTTGTATTATCATATACCCGTTTCTATTCAAATCATCAAGTCTCTCGCCTTCCTTGAGACACACATCACGGTATTCATCATTAGTCCTCAAATTTTGACTTTCCACCCTTTTCCTCCAGTGCTCTGAGCGCCTTCATTTCCTCTGCTGACACTCTCTCAGAATCACGTCTGTTTCGTTTCTTGAACTTAAGCTGCTCGACCTTATATTCCCTGATTTCTTTTACATCACCTGTCTCAACTATAACCTTGACAAGCTGTCTCAATACACTGACACTGTGAACCTCGCCCTTAAGCCCGTCATCTGTAGTGACATAATCACCTATTCCCGGAAGATTTTTATTCAGTTCTTCATAAGTCTCTTCCTCATTCTTCAGGCAGCACATAAGTCTTCCGCATACACCGGATATCTTAGTCGGATTTAGTGAAAGATTCTGTTCCTTCGCCATCTTGATTGATACCGGAACAAAATCAGATAAATATGTGTTGCAGCAAAGAGGTCTTCCGCATATACTGTAGCCTCCGAGTGCCTTAGTCTCATCCCTGACACCAATCTGTCTTAACTCGATTCTGGTCTTAAATACAGATGCAAGGTCCTTTACAAGTTCCCTGAAATCAATTCTTCCATCTGCCGTAAAATAAAACAGTACTTTGTTATTATCAAATGTATATTCAGTATCTATAAGCTTCATCTCAAGCCCATGCTTGCGTATCTTTTCAGCACATATAACTGCTGCTTTTTTCTCTTTTTCCCTGTTCTTAGCATCTATTTCATCATCTTCCGGTGTTGCCACACGGATAATGGATTTAAGCGGCTGTACTATCTTGTCCTCCTCTACGTCTCTCGAACCGAGGACTACACGTCCATACTCCACACCTCTGGCAGTTTCCACTATAACATGCTGCCCCTCTTCTACCTCTATTCCCGCAGGTGAAAAGAAATATATTTTACCTGCCTTTCTAAATCTTACTCCTATAACATTAACCATTTTTCATGCCTTTCCTGATATCTACTGTTCTTTGCCGTTAAGTGCATCTCTTATCGTAAGGAACATCATCTCTATCGCCAGATCAAAGTTTACATTTGCACGTATTCTTGTCTTTGCCTTATCCATAGCCGTAAGTATCGCCTCAAGTCCGTTATATGATATCTTCTCTGACTGTTCCTTTATATATCCGTATTCATCCTTAAATGTAAGTTCTCCCACATTCTTCGAAACCTTGAATACGAGAACATCCCTGTACCAGACCATCATCAGATCTATATAATCTGATATGTCCACTTTGTATTTTTCGCACTGTTTGACCGCCTGAACTACTTCATATGTCTCCATGTCATCTATATATTCAAGCAAATGTGTAACTGAACCTTTTAACTCATTAAAATCATCTGATGTGGCAAGTCTTATTGCCTTTCCAAGATTCCCCCCTGCAAATGCTATTATAACTTCTGCCTGATAATCCGGAATCTCCATCTTCTGCATCAGATATTCTCTCATCTGTCTGTTTTCCATATATTTCATATTGAGCATGACACATCTTGAAAGTATCGTCGGAAGAAACATTTCCGCATTCGTTGTAAGAAGAATAATTATTCCGTATTCCGGTGGTTCCTCTATAGTCTTAAGAAGTGCATTCTGTGCCTGCACATTCATTTTCTCTGCCTCATCAACTATATATATTTTATATCTGCTGCTGTAAGGCTTTATCTGGATATCGTTATTTATCTGTTCTCTTATATCATCAACGCCTATTACGTTCGGCTTTTCGTGGGTAACATACTTGATATCCGGCTGATTGTCAGTCAGTGCCTGTCTGCACGAACGACATTCCATACACGGTTCGCCATCAAACTTCTCGCACTGAAGTGCCATGGCAAATGTTTTGGATATCATTTTCTTTCCCATGCCTTTGTCCCCGTTTAAGATATAAGCATGTGACACCCTGTTCAACCGGATTGCATTTTTAAAATGCTCTTTTATCTGCTCGTTTCCAATTATGTCTTTATATCCTGCCATGAGTACCACACCTTTCTTCTTAAAATCCACCTTTTCAGTCTGTTACTGTGATAAATCAACAATCCTAACGTCGGCACGCTTCCGCTGCCGACGGCTGACAACGGTACATTTCACGTTAATATATCCAGTAACATGCCTTCTATATCGCCTACAAGATTTAATATTTTTATATTGTCTTTTTCGTCTTTGAGAAGTTCCTGTGCAAGTTCATCCAGATTTTTATCTATAAGTCTTATTATGCCGTATATTCTGTGACGGCCCTTGCGATCAAGATAATTCTCTCTCGAAAAACTGTGAGACCTGTAAACTATCTCATTTAAAAAGCCTTTTATAAGGCTGCGGTAGTGTTTCATGTCACGAATATCTGATTTTTTAGTTATTTTTTTGCCGAATTCGGTGATTTCGTTCATCATCGTGCTGATTTTTGCCTGCAAATCTTTTTCTTCAATATTGCTTGCAAGCACGAATTTGAAATTTCCGTCAGTCTGTGAAACCTGCCTCTGTCCGTCCGGCTGTGAAGTTTGTGAAATTTCATTTACTCGGATATTCATATACATACACCCAACCATTCTATTTTAATACCTACAATTATAACATATATTTGTACTTCTTTCAATCAGAGGTCATAAGAATTTGCTCTTTTATTTGGCTCATGCACTGCTGTATATCGTTATTAAAATATTTTCTTTTTATCCCAAGTTTTTCAAGTCTCTCCGCGTTAAAATCCTGTTCATCTGCAAGATATCTTCTGCACATTTCACTATATTTAGGCTCATCCTGTTCTCGCTCACGCTCAAGTGCCCTTGCAAGTCTCTCGCCATCCTCCACTTCTATATATATTGGCATAACTTTTTTTTCACCATAATACGCTCTTAACTGTTCATACGAATCGAGTGTACCGATAACCATGTAATTATTCCTGTCTATTTTTACATTTTCATCATCAGCCGTGAAATAATTCCAGACACCATACACGGTATCGTATGCCCTTTTTTCTATTATTTTTCCATTTATGTCCATCTCATTCATCTTTGCTTCATCGACAAAATGATACTCATTTCCTTCTACCTCACCCGCCCTTGCCGGTCTGGTTGTATAGGTTATTATTTTATTTAACTTAAGCTCATTATCCTCCATCAGTTTCCTGTATATCGTATCTTTTCCACTGGAGCTTTTTCCCATTATCACATACAGCATTTATCTATTCCTTTCTAAACACCAACGTTTTAAATTCTTCTTTTACCACTTCAATATTTTCACACTTTTTATCCTTAAGTCCGTGTATGGTAAGCCCTGAATCCATGTATCTTCTGAGTAACATTACTATTTCTCCCGTCACCATTTCTCCCGGTGCCACCACAGGTATTCCCGGCGGATAAAGATATATATATTCCGCAGATATTTTCCCCTGTGCGATGTCAAGCCTCATTGTCTCTGTCTTACAATCCGAAATATCAGATATCTTTTTCACAACGACAGCTTTTTCCATTCGGTAATCGTACTCTCCATAATTCAGGTTGTTATTTTTGTTTCCATACACTCTTATGTGTCTGTCAATATCCGCCAACGCCTTAAAAAGCCGCAGCAAGCCTTCCTGCGTATCCATAACGGAGGTCATTGCTATCACATAGTCTCCCGATGCCATCTCTAGCTGAAGATGATGCCTGTCAAGAAGTTCCCTGTACATTTCCGCCCCTGTATATCCGGTCCCTCTGCAGGATACAACAATCTTTGAAATATCCACATCAAAAACCCCATATTTCCCTTTAAGACTGCTGTCTGTAAATTTAAGATGGGTAAACTCCTTTAAATATTCATTCAGAGTTTTCATACGGCTCATATATCCTTCAAACATCTTTTCGCCGTCATTCAGTAATATGTCAAAACATTCATCCATACTCGCCATCAGCACATATGACGGACTGCTTGTCTGAAATATGCCAAGATATTTTTCTATCCGGTCACGGTTCACAATATTTCCGTTCAAATGCAAAAGTGCCGTCTGCGTCAAC
Source organism: uncultured Lachnospiraceae bacterium (assembly GCA_902763335.1). GTDB lineage: Bacteria > Bacillota > Clostridia > Lachnospirales > Lachnospiraceae > UBA2821. The sequence continues at coordinate 7,997 of CACWRR010000015.1, forward strand.
GCCGGAAGTGTTTTATGCATGCTCTGTATTACAACATCGGCGTCACACAGTACCGCTGTCTCCGGCAGCTCATCGTGCATGCTGAAATGTGCACCGTGTGCTTCATCAACTATTAAAGGGATATTGTGGCTGTGAACAATTCCGGCTATGCTTTTTACATCCGACACGATTCCCTCATATGTAGGCGATGTAATCACAACAGCACGTATGTCTGCATTTTCTTCAAGCGCCGCCCTTACACATTCCGGTTTTATTCCTCCGTTTATTCCAAACTCCTCTATATATTCAGGGTATATATATACCGGCTCGAGTTCGTTTAAATATATGGCATTATATACAGACTTGTGGCAATTCCTTGCAACAAGAATTTTATCTCCTTTTTTGGTACACGCCGATATTGCTGTTAAGATTCCACCGCTGCTGCCATTTATCATAAAATACGTTCTCTCTGTTCCATACATTTTTGACGCACGATCCATGGCTATTCTTAATATTCCCTCAGGATTGTGCAGATTGTCAAAGCCGTCTATCTCCGTTATATCATAACTGTATGGATTAAGATCTGTTATATTCTGCCTTTTGTGTCCCGGCATATGGAACGGATAGTAATCGCTCTGTGAATATTCCTTTAGCCTGTTATATAGTTCGCCCATGAAAGCCTCCTCAGAATGTCGCTTATGCAACCTATAAATTTGCACAAAGCATATTATATTATGGTTTTGCAATTAGCTATTAAAAAAAGCATTTGCACACGAATGCACAAATGCTTATATGTTAGAGGCGAGTACCAGATTTGAACTGGTGATAGCGGTGTTGCAGACCGATGCCTTACCACTTGGCTAACTCGCCTTAAGAACTCCTACATTATATCAACTGATTGACGATACGTCAAGCGTATTTTGAAAAAGTTTTGCAAATATGTTCGTATCATATATAAAACTCAGCACGCTGTTCTTATCTATCATTGTCATAAGGGCATTTCCCGTGGCTGTTCCCGACATTGTCATAATGACTATACTCACTATCCACAGAACAACTATACCCTCAGCCAGACCTACTATGGCACCGGCAGTTTTATTAAGTGTATATATACCCGGGATTCTTGAAAAAATATTGAGCGTTTTACTGATAAAACTAAGTATGGCTGCAATTATGATAAAAATAACTATCGACACAACTGCTCTCATGCACACAGCCGCCAGTCCCTTAGAAATGCTTTCGCATATTTTATCTGTTCCGACTGTCACAATATCCCCGGATAGTAATTCTTCTGCATCCTTACCAAGAACACTTTCATCAAACAGCATATTTTTAAGAGCCTCCGGCAGTTCCAGTGCATCTTCCACGCTGCCTGCACCCTCAAGCTGTTTCAATTCTATATTTGGTCTGATGTTAGTTTCCACATAATTCTCCGTATGTGACTTTATGGTTTTATAAACCGGTGTACTCTTAGTCAGGAGATCGCTCACCGGAATGGCAAGACACTGTGACAGCATCATTGCTACAACCATTGCCACAACCGAATATACCAGTCTTATAACTCCCTTCTTACTTCCATTATATGCCATGGCAGCCAGAAATATTAACACACCTGCCAAAAGTATTTTATCTGTCATCATTTTTTCTCCATTTCATGCGGTACACCCTGATGTTTTTTAATTTAACAGTATCTTCTGTACATTTTTACCGCTTATAAATATAAATTCTTCTCCACTTACCGGTACTATTGATGTTATGCCCATGGTAAAGTTGTATTTGAACTTTGTCACACCTGCCACTGAGACTACCTTACATTCGGTATCGTTATACATTATTATATTCCCGTCAGACATTTTTATGCCTGAATACGCAAATTCTTCTTCCTGTGATAATACCTTTTTCCCTGTAAGGTCATAAACCTGAAGCATATTTTTTCCGCTTTCATCATTTTTTACTATCAATGCAATGTATTTATCATCATACACAACACTCTGTATCTCGTTTTTAACTTTGATTCTTGCCACCTCAGACGGAGTCTCATCTATACTGTATATGGTTATGATATTATCTCCGATAGCTGCCACAGTGTTTTCATTGATAAATTCTATGTCAGGAATAAGAGAATCTTCAAAATCATTAAATCCGCCAACTATTCTGTCTGTCTCATTTTTTCCCACCTCTGAATAGTTATAAAATACGATTTTCGACTGTATCTCTCCACTGGTAACTGCCAGATACGATGCTGCCACTTTTGTGGCATCCTCAGATATGGATATGTCCACCGGATAACCATCACCCTGAAGGACTGTACGTCCTATGGCAATCTGTGTTCCGTCTTTAGCAATCACTTCTATATAATTCGCAGTCTCATCTGCCAATACTGCTGCTACCACTCCCTGTCTTGACACCTCAAGATTTTTCACCGGATAAGAAGCAGACACCTTATAGGCTTCACCTGATGCATTATATATATTTATGTCATTTGAATCTTCCTCAGCAATAGCAACATAATCGCCACATATATCCATCACCGGATTCTTAATCTCGAAACCCTGATTCCATATCTCTTTTCCACCGTCTATATACGCCATTCCGTCGCTGCTGTACTTTAACACTCCGGTTTTATACGGGTAAAATTCATTATCAACCCCATCCGATATTTCCATTGTATATTCTACTTTATACGAGTCAAATGTTCTGTTTCTGTCATATATCTTATGCACAACTATCATTATCAGTGCCGCAAGCACTACCACTGCAACAGATATATATATCTTTCGGTTTTTCTTCAAATTTTCCATTTCGTACTCCATTCTGCATGCGTTTTTAACGATGCTACACCTACAATACAATAATATTTTTGGTGTGTCAATGCGATTTTTCCCTTATGGCAAAATAATCTTTTGTCCTATATATATTTTGTTTTCATCGGTAATTCCATTCGCTTCCATAACCTCAGGTTTTCTATCCTGAGTTCCATATATTTTCTCACATATTTTTGATAATGTCTCGCCCTTCTGGACGATGTAAAAATTATATTCTGTTGACTTTGCGGCCGCGTCAGTGGATTTTTCCGCCGGATTCGTTTCTGCCTGTGTCACATTTTCACCTGCGTTTGTACTCTCAGGTGTAGCAGTATCAGTTACCTGTTCCGGCTGAACCGATGTATCTGTCTGCCCTGACGGTGTCTGATTTTCATCGGCATTTTCAGGAGTCGTGTCCACCTCTCCCTGTATAACCTCTATATGCACAGTATCCTGCTGTACATCATTTCCACTCTTACTGACTGTGCTGCTTCCCCCTGCTGATTTCATGTTATCCGCTATTTTGTCAAGCGAACCTTTAAGTTTCTGCATCTGTCCATAGTTGTTCATAAGCGTGATGGTTGCAACGAGGACTGCCACCGCAAGAAATGATGATGCTGAATATAAAAATGACGGCATACGCTTAGACTTTCCCTTATCTCCTGCTACTGTGTCAAAGCCTTTGTCCCCGTATATGCTTCCGCTGTTCACCTTCACATTGTTTTTTTGTGTCTCCCCATCATTCGGATTTTTGTCTATCATATAAGCCTGCATTTCCGGATTTTTCTCATAATACACAAAGTATCCGTGACGTTTCTGCATCATTCCGGAATCATACGAATAAATTGCCTCCTCATTTTCACTTCTGTCGCAGAAAAAACATATTCTGTCACTTCCGGCAAAATTATCAAGGTGAAGTTTCTGAAATTTCACTCTCCATTCCCTGTCCATAACCGGCACATTTAAAAACCATCCGACTATTTCATTCTCAGTGTAATAATGTTTTATATCACTGTATATCCCTGTCCATATCTCATCATCAAATCTTATCTGCCCATGTTCATCAGCCTCCACAACACCACGCACAAAGACATATGTACCCGCTTTACTCCGCTTTATATCGCCTATCAGCACTCCATACCTGTAATCTTCATCAGACTTTGGATGAATTTTTATAAATCCTGCCGCATAATCTTCTATATATACTTTTCTCGTTCCCCCTCCGGTCCCAATCTGTTTTACATTACGCGGAAGCTTTATATTTGTATCTTCTGCTTCCGTTTCTTCTTTATACACTATCTCTATCATATCTGCCTCCTATACACATTAACTTTTAGATGTTTGCCTGACTACTTCAATTCTTATACCATCCTGTGCAGATTTATAGACTGCACCGCTCACACGTTTGCACTATCTTCGGCTGGCAGCGGTACATAAGAGGCTGCATAATATGCACCCTCTAAGTACCGGCCGCCTCAGAATGTCGCTTATGCAGTCTATAAATTTGCACAAGATATAGTACACATTGTGAAGTTTCGCAAATATCTAAAATTATTTATACTCTGCATTACAGAATTTCACCTTCAAACTTGTAATGCTACTATAACATACCACAAATAATCTGAAATTTTTGTCATACTGTGTAGCAGGTACAAATTTTTTAAATAACGTATTTATGCATATTTTCATGTCAATACTTATAGCAGTCGGTTTCGGCAAAGTAAAAACGGTACTAAAATTTATGAAAACTTAGTAACCGCATACGGAGGTGCTTCGACAGCGACCGGTAGGTACTTAGCGGATGGGTTAATCTAATTAACACAGCCGCTTATGTACCGCTGTCAGCTGTCGGCAGTGCAAACGTGCCGACATTGCGGTTACTAAGTTTCATAATTTATATATTTTATCTTGCCGAAACCGCCTGATACAGGCTACCGAAAATGGAGGAGTATATGAAAACAAATACATTTTATTTTGATTCTAATGATAAACACTGTCCGCTTTTACTCGGACACAGACTGGCTGATATGATAATGTCTCATGAGAAATTTATGAACAATATTGTACTTCTGTGTATAGGCAGCGACCGTTCTACGGGTGACAGTCTCGGACCTCTTATCGGTTATAAACTGTCTCGTATAAATCATACAAATCTTAGTATATATGGTACACTCGAATCCCCCGTACATGCAATTAATCTGTGTGAAACCATGGATATAATAAATTCTTCCCACCCTGACAGCCTGATTATCGCCATGGATGCATGTGTCGGGAAGCACAATCATATAGGTTATATAACTCTCAGTAACAGCCCTTTATATCCCGGTCTCGGAGTACAAAAAAAACTGCCTCAGGTCGGTGATATCTGCATAACCGGTATTGTCAATTTCCAAAATGTAATGGACAATATGATTTTGCAGACCACCCGACTTGACACAGTCATGAAACTGGCTGATTCTATTTCCGAAGCAATAACAAAAGCTGTTAAAGTAATTGATGTTCCTTTATATAATTGACAGCCTCTATTATATTCGTAGCATTTCCGCCATTTATAACGCTTGCAAGTTCATCGATTCTGTTTACACTCATATATTCTTTTCCGATAAAGGCTTCATATGAAGAAGTTATATCATAGGACAAATCCTTAACCGAAATCTCAAGGCTTCTCCTCTTTCCGGTAAGCTCCTCCAATTCATTCTCCATCTCCTGAATCTTCTCTTTGTTTCTGTCTGTAATTTCCTGCTCTATAACAGGGCGGGTATTTTTATCAAACTCTTCAAGCGCCTGTCGTTTCTTATCAGCCGTAACTTTTATTCTCGTCTCTATTTCCTTTATTTCCTCATCAAACGAGCCCAGATTGTATCTGCTCTCATCCTCATCTTTCTTTATCTCCCTCTTTATCTTTCTTATCTCTTTTTTATACTCTGATATGGCATCCCTTTTGCCACGCATTTCCAATAATACCGGACCAAAACGGTCTCTCGTATTCAGCCAGACCGTTATATATATTCCCAAAAATACAGCTATAACCACTACATCAAGAATAATTTTCCATAACCAGAACCAGTCCAATACGCCATATAGCAGGCACGGAATCCCGACTATGAACACTAGCACCGAGCATGCAAGAACCAGCCATTCCTGAACAGAACCGGCACAGTACATGGCATAATAATAAAAAGTATTGCATATCGACGGAACACCTTTACTCCTGAATTCTGTCTTTATCTCGTCATCAAGCTCTTTTATAGCCTTTCTCTGACTCTGTGTTTCATCCTCAATTCTTTGTCTGATTCCCTTATTCTTCGCCTTATCTCTTTTGCCTTTTGCGGCTCTTAATTTGCCCTTTTCTTCATTTATCTCTTTATCAAAGCTGGAACCGACTTCCTCTATTCTCTTGCTGATGGTATCATCTATATTATTTTTGGTGATTTTTTTCTCAGCAGCTATATCCCCTTCAAGTCTGCCACTGCGAATCACTATATTTTCGATTTCTTCTTTCATGGAATCACGCTTTTCAAGAGCAGATCTGATAGCATTCAGTTCATCAATTCCACCATTTAAAATATTCTGTTCCTGCATTTATATTTATCATTCCTTTCAAGTATTCATAACTCAGGCTACGCATCAAGTACCATATCTTTTCCTTTTATCCATCCGAGTTTTATCATTGCATCTGCTATGGCAAGTGTCAATGCTCCCGGCAGAACAAAATACATTATGCAGATTTGTATAACCACCCATACCGGTGACTGATATGCACTCATTACCTGATATGTCATTATCGGTCCCACAAGTCCCGAAGTTCCCATTCCTGAGCCGATGGCATTGCTCTGCATTTTAAGTATGCAGGATGATACAGGTCCAAGTATGGCACTTGATAATATTGGCGGAATCCATATTAACGGCCGTCTCATTATATTTGGCATCTGAAGCATGGATGTACCTATACCCTGCGAAATCAGACCGCCTATTTTATTTTCTTTATAACTTGCAACGGCAAATCCAACCATCTGACAGCAGCATCCTATAGTTGCAGCTCCGGCAGAAAGTCCTGTAAGACCTAACGATATTCCTATAGCTGCAGAGCTGATTGGTAACGTAAGTGCCATTCCCATAAGCACAGCCACAACAACACCCATGATAAGCGGCTGCTGAGCCATTCCCCACTCTATAAGACTTCCAATCAATGTCATAAATCTTGATATCGGCGGGCCGGCAAGTATTCCGACTGTAGCTCCTACACCTATGGATACGAGTGGTGTTAATATAATATCCATTTTCGTTTTTCCTGATACAAGATGTCCTGCCTCAATAGCAAGATAGGCAGCAACAAATGCCCCTAAAGGTTCTCCCGGAACTTTAAAGCTTACCATTCCTCCGGTAATCACACCACCCGCCAATAACTGGCTTGCAAATGCTCCTATCATTCCTGTAACCGCTGCTGACACCGTAACAAGCGGTGTCTCCTGAAATTTTGCCGCTACGCCTACACCTATACCGGCTCCTGTTATGGCTTTCGCCATCGTTCCCACCATATTTATATAATTTCCCGGCACGCCTCCTACCAGCTGTGCAATCTGGCAGAGTATCGTTCCTATTATAAGTGTCGCAAAAAGTCCCTGCGCCATTCCGCTGAGTCCTTCTATAAAAATTCTGTTTAGTATTTTTTTCATTGTTCCTCCTAGCCTTCGTTATATCTGATCAAATATTTCACCTATACTTCCGCTTACAAGCAGATTTGCCCTGCTGTCCATAGGTGTAGTACTTTTATTTACAAGCACAAGTTTATTTCCCCTGTAATAATCAATAAGTCCCGCTGCCGGATATACGGCTAAAGATGTTCCTCCGATTATGAGAACATCTGCATTTGCAATGGCACTGATGGCATTCCTCATAACCTCATTATCGAGTCCCTCCTCGTAAAGAACCACATCAGGTTTGATAATGCCTCCGCACTCACATTTCGGTACTCCATCACTTTCAAGTATGTATTGCGCACTAAAAAATTTCCCGCATTTTGTACAATAATTTCTAAGAACTGAACCGTGAAGTTCATACACCTTCTTACTTCCTGCCGCCTGATGAAGGCCATCAATATTCTGTGTTATGACTGCCTTAAGTTTTCCGCTCTTTTCCCACTCTGCAAGTTTAAGATGTGCCTTATTGGGTTTCGCATCAAGATATAACATCTTGTCCTTATAAAATCTGTAAAATTCCTCTGTATTCCTTACATAAAAACTGTGGCTGAGTATCGTTTCCGGTGGATATTTATATGTCTGATTATATAATCCGTCCGTACTTCTAAAGTCAGGTATATTACTCTCTGTCGATACACCCGCCCCGCCAAAAAACACAATATTATCGCTGTTATCTACAATTTCTTTTAATTTTTTAACTGAATCTTCCATACCTTCCTCTTTTCCGTGCGTTTTACCGCACCATCTCTGCAACCACACTATGTCTGCTGCACATTTCAAATCGATTATACGCTAATTTAAGATTCGTTACAACTATTTATATTTTTTTGTTGCACTATTGGGGTTGTAATGTTATCATAACAACGAATTTAGAAATAGAATGGAGATTAGTATGAAATATCATGCCGATGCATGATATTTCATACAGCTAATTGTGCCGCAGGCGTCGCAATTAGCTTTTTATCGCAGAGCAAAATCCCTGATTTTGCCCGCGATTCCTCCGACGCACAGCGTCTGCGGAATGGAGATTAGTACGAATGTTCCGAATGTGGGGTAAACTTATCAAAGACAACCGTATGATAAATGACGTAGTTATTTCAAATGATGATGCTTCGCTTTCAAGAACCAAGAAAGTGTTCAATGCTCTGGATGAAATATGTTACGAATTTGATTTGGGCAAACCAATCTGGCTTGACAAAACTATAAAAGACTTTAAACTGCATGCCAAGACAAGATTCCATGCAGATAATTTTATTGAAAGCATAGAATTTGATTATCTGGAAATTCAGGTAATTGAAGAAGATTAACTTAAAATGAGCCGGATACTTAACATATGTTAAATATCCGACTCATTTTTTAATCTTATGATATCAGTCTGCAAATTACAGTCTCTTCATTAACTCTTCTCTCTGTTTCTCAAATCCAGGTTTTCCAAGAAGTGCAAACATGTTCTTTTTGTAGCTCTCTACACCAGGCTGGTTAAATGGATTAACTCCTGAAATGTATCCGCTTACACCACATGCAAACTCGAAGAAATAGAACAACTGTCCAAGATAGAACTCATTCTGTTCCGGAACTTTTACCATGAGGTTAGGAACATTTCCATCTGTATGTGCAAGTATTGTTCCGTTCATTGCACTCTTATTTATGAAATCGATGCTCTTTCCTGCAAGATAGTTAAGTCCGTCTAAGTCTACATCTTCCTCTTCAATCTCAAATGTACATTTAGGTGTCTCAACATCGATAACTGTCTCAAACATAATTCTTGAACCGTCCTGAATGAACTGTCCCATAGAATGTAAATCTGTTGTAAGATCTACAGATGCCGGGAAGATACCTTTCTGGTCTTTTCCTTCACTCTCTCCGAATAACTGTTTCCACCACTCAGATACATAATGAACACTAGGCTCATAGTTTGCAAGAATTTCCACTGCTTTACCTTTTCTGTGTAGAATATTTCTTACTGCTGCATATTTAAGTGCATCGTTATCCTCGAATTTATTGTTAAGAGCAAGTTCACGTCCTGAAGCTGCTCCTTCCATAAGCTTGTCTATATCAGCACCGCTGACTGCTATCGGAAGTAATCCAACGGCTGTGAGTACTGAGAAACGTCCTCCTACATCATCAGGAACTACGAATGTCTCATATCCTTCAGCGTCTGCAAGATTCTTTAATGAACCCTTTTCTTTATCTGTAGTTGCATATATTCTCTTAGCAGCCTCTTCCTTACCATACTTCTCAATAAGCATCTTCTTGAATACTCTGAATGCTATGGCAGGCTCTGTAGTTGTACCTGATTTTGAAATCATGTTGATAGAGAAATCTTTTCCCTCAACTATCTCTGCAAGATGTTTAATATATGTTCCGCTTATGCTGTTTCCTACATAATATATCTCAGGTGTCTTTCTGTATTCCTTGCTCTGGTTGTTATAAAAGCTGTGTCTTAAAAATTCAACTGCAGCTCTTGCTCCAAGATAAGAACCACCTATACCGATTACAAGAAGTACATCAGAATCACTCTGAATCTTCTTTGCTGCTGCCTTGATTCTTGCAAACTCTTCTTTATCATAGTCTACAGGAAGATCTATCCATCCGAGGAAATCATTTCCTGCACCTGTCTTATTAACTAAAGTATTTTTTGCAGTCTCAACAATACTATTCATGTTCTTTATTTCTTCCTCAGAAATAAATCCATTTGCCTTTGAATAATCAAACGTAACTTTTGCCATTCTTCAACTCTCTCCTTCTTTCGCTATTAAGCAACATTATAGTACCATCAAGTTCAATATGCAAGTTTTTTTATTTCAAATATTCGTTAAGCACTTCATTTATAAGGCTTTCCTCATATACGGTATTTTTATTTTTTTCCTTCTTTTCATTGTCTTTTGCATGACCATCTTTTGTATTTTCAACCGTAGCTGCCGCCTGCACCATTGCAGTATCCTGCACATTCTGAACTTTTCCGGTATGCATCTGATTTTCCAGATAATCTGTTACCATTATCAGCATTTTCTCTTTCTTATATTCAATATCCAGTGTTATTTCCCACATTTTAAGGGCAAGCCCCACCATTATGCCTCCCGCAGATAATATTACGCACTCTCTGCAGAAACCTCTTTTGTAATAAAGATACATTGCCGCAACCACTCCAATATATCCGAATGCCACCATCACAAGTTTCTCAAAACGTCTTAATATATCGTAACGTATTCCACAGATTTTCCATGACAACATGATTTTATCCACAAAGTTCCTTGTGTTATTGACATTTCTTCCTATTCTGCACATTCCCTCGTACTTCATCTTTATCTGTTTAAATATATGTACCGACGTGTGCTGCATGTCCTGGGTTTCCTTTACCAGCCTTTCATATACCAGTGACTCTATGCCCATCATCAAAAAAGTCACTGCAAACATTCCCGTCATGCACCATCCAAATATTACCATCATTATTAACTCCCCTTTGTCTTTTTATTTGTGCAAGCCAGCTTGCAATACCACATATTGTGTGCGGCCGGTGCGTAGCACCTTTTTGTCCCCGGCATCACCCTATAATTAGAATATCACAAACTCCGCATATATCCAAAAAAAATCGTTCGTCAAATTGTTCTATATTTTTTATTATACGCTGGAATATACTTCTTTTTTTTGTTATAATGTTCACGGTGTAAAATTTCACTATTTTCATATAATTAATATATACAATAACATAGATTGGAGATGTTTATAATGACATTTAAAACACAGGGTACCTGCGCAAGGCAGATTGAATTCGAGATAGACAACAACATTATACATAATGTAAGATTTACAGGCGGATGCATGGGAAACACTCAGGGGGTAGCGCGCCTTGTTGAAGGAATGGAAATCCATGATGCCATCTCACGTATGGAAGGTATTGACTGTAACGGAAAGGGAACTTCCTGTCCAGACCAGCTTGCCAAAGCATTAAAGAAATTCTTAGAAGAATCATAGTCTGCGGATTGGAGGATTAAAATGAAGAAAATAGTCTTAACCGGCGGTGGTACAGCCGGCCATGTAACTCCCAACATAGCACTTATCCCAGGCCTTAAACGTATGGGATACGAGATACGCTACATCGGTTCATATGATGGCATTGAAAAAAAACTTATAGAAGATATCGGCATTCCTTATACCGGAATATCTTCAGGCAAACTCAGAAGATACATGTCTGCTAAAAATTTTACGGACCCATTCAGAGTTCTCAAAGGTTACTCTGAAGCAAAATCTTTTATGAAATCCTACAGACCTGATGTCGTATTTTCAAAAGGCGGATTTGTTTCCGTTCCTGTAGTTCTGGCTGCAAAAAAATATAAAATTCCGGTAATCATTCATGAATCAGATATGACTCCGGGACTTGCAAACAAACTTTCTATACCGTCCGCAACCAAAGTCTGCCACAATTTTCCTGAGACGGCAGAATATCTTCCAAAAGGAAAAGCTGTCCTTACGGGTTCTCCTATAAGAGCTGAACTCTTAAAGGGAGACAGCGAAAAGGGGCTTTCAATGTGCGGATTTAAAAACGACAAACCTGTCATAATGGTTATCGGCGGAAGTCTTGGTGCAGTAGCAGTAAATAATGCAGTCCGAGAAGCTCTGCCTGAACTTTTAAAATCATTTCAAATTGTTCACCTGTGCGGAAAAGGAAAAATGGATTCCTCACTTGAGAACACTGAAGGATATAAACAGTTTGAATACATTAAGGATGAACTTAAAGACCTTTTTGCAATGTCTGATATCATAATATCAAGAGCCGGTGCAAATGCCATATGTGAGATATCAGCACTTAAAAAGCCTTCAATACTCATCCCTCTTTCTGCAAATGCCAGCCGCGGTGACCAGATATTAAATGCAAACTCATTTAAAAAGCAGGGATTCAGCGAAGTTATAGAAGAAGAAAATCTCACAACTAAATTACTTACAGACACAGTCTTCTCAGTATATGAAAACCGTCAGAAATATATTGATGCCATGGAAAAATCCGGACAGCATAACGGTGTGAAGATAATTCTTGAACTTATCAAAGAAGTTTCTGAAAAAAATAAATAAACATAAAAAATCAGCCTTAGAAGAATCCAAAAAAAGTTTTCATCTTCGGCTGATTTCTCTTTATTCGTATATTTATTTCCGATTATTTCATGGCATTTCTTATCTGTTCTGCCATCTCACTTAATTTATCATTGTCTGCTTCACCCGGTGTCCAGAAGTTAATTGCCTTATCTCCCTTGTATCTCGGTATAAGATGCATATGAAAATGGAACACTGACTGTCCTGCAATCTCCTCATTATTCTGCATAATGTTAAATCCGTCTGCGTCAAACTGCTCCGTCATAACGCCTGCCATCTTCTTTGCAAGTACTGCTGCATCTGCAAGTGTCTTCTCATCAATATCATATAAATTTCTAAAATGATTTTTTGGTATTATAAGTGCATGTCCCTTTGTTGCCGGACCAAGATCGAATACTACTCTGAACTCATCATCTTCATATAAAGTATTTGTTGGTATGTCTCCATTTGCAAGCTTACAAAAAATACAATCGTTATCCTTCATTTTTTCCTCCATTTCCCGTACATTTCAAATCATGTACATTCACGCTTAATGTCTATATTTTACCACCCCGGTTAAAAGTTATCAATTATGAACCTACAATTTATGTATAATTGTTTGTCGAATTTTATATACGAGAAATATTTGACATTTTTACTGAAAATGATAGACTATTGTGAGAGGGTCAATTTATACAAGTAATTTTTGGAGGATGCTATTTATTATGAGTGAATTTGATAACACAGTTAATGCTGAACATGACGAAAACAATACAACTAAATCCACAAATGAAATTTCCATAAAGGAAATTGAAGATTATTACACAATGATGATCAGACGAATGAACCATGAATTTGGCAATGCCATAACTTTAGTAAACAGTTCATTGCAAATCATAGAATCCAGTCATCCGGAAGTCACCGGATTTAAATATTGGAATTCTGCCATGGAAGATGTACAGCATATCGTAAGACTTATCAATGAGATATCTACATACAATAACAGTTCTTCAATAAACTGCGAATCACTCGACATTACAGTTATGATTAAAAATATTGTTAAATCATTTTCTATTAATGCTCTATGCAGTAATATAAATTTTTCCGTAAATGCATCAGATAATGTTCCATTAATATACGGAGACAAACTTAAACTGCGTCAGACTTTTATAAATCTTATTAAAAATGCTGCTGAATCAATCGTTGAGACTGATAACTATACTGTTTCCGATAAATCCAAATCAGATTCACCGGAAATATCAATCTCAATATCAACTGACCGGACTGCATCGTCTGTAATAATTGCAATAAACGACACCGGATGTGGCATATCAGACGAACAGCTTACCAAAATATTCTCTCCTATGGTTTCATTTAAGAAAAACGGAAACGGTCTGGGACTTCCGATTATCAAAAAAATAGTAGAAGCACATAACGGAAAGATATCTGTTAGTTCTGTTTTAGGAAAAGGAAGTACTTTTACAGTATCACTCCCTGTCGCTCCTATTCAAACGGAAACATCTGGTCAAGAAGTCTGAGCGTATTAAAATTGCCCTTAGCCGCCATCTCTCCGGTCATAAACGCACGCTGGAATGTAGATCTTCCACGCACGATATTATTAAGCACATCATGATTCATTCTGGCGAATACATCCGCATTATCACAGTCTTCATACTTACATTCCAACTGACTGTTATTTATATTAAGCACCAGTGTTCTATCCTTATCCTCTATATGAAATGCATACGTCACCTCGACATTATCCTGCGGAACAAATCTCTTTACAAATTCATCAACAAACTCATATTCCACCTTATTTCCCTGCTTTGTAAGCATATCTTTAAACATATTTGTAAGCTGTTCTATATCTTCTTTTTGTTTCTTTACATATATGTCATCAGATACATATTTGGATAACTGCTCACTCTCCTGTGGTGTGAGATTCATTGAATCTTTTATAAGATTCTGTTTAATGGCATAACTACTTGAAGGAAGTGACTTCTTCTTCTGTGATATTGTTCTGTAAATATTTTCAGCCTTTTTTTCTATAATATCCGTATATGCCACGTTCATTTCAAAATCAACTGAATCTTCAACGTAGGCTGAAAGTCCGGAACAAGGCAATCCTCCCAAAAGCTCCCATGCATTCTTAAGGTCAAGCATTGCTTCTTTCTCTCCATAAGTTGTCGCTATGACAACAGGAGACATATAAAGCTTACTAATCTTCTCCTTATCACCATAAAGCCAGCATGCATCAAGAAACTCCTGCATCAGACCTCCGATTCCTCTCCATTCAACACTGGCTGCAAGCACAATACCGTCTACTTCTTTAAACGATTGTGGAAGAGTTGTTATGTTATTCTTAAGTTCAAAGAGATTATATCTTTTTACATCAACACGAAGTTCTTTTAAAACTTCCTCTATTTTATTTATAACATATATTGTAGGATCTTCTATCAGTCCTCTTCCTCCATAATATATATTTACCTTCATCAGTACTCACTTCCTTTAACTTTAATAAATCTTGCTTTCACTCCTGAAAGTAATGCTGCAACTATAACACCGGTTACAAATCCGCCTACATGAGCCATATTATCTACATTTACACTTCCGCTATACATCGCCATAAGCAGCATAAGTAAAAATTTTCTTCCTACTCCCGGTCCGCGAAGTCTGTTTGTAATATACATTCCAACAAGCATCGCTCCTATTATACCAAATATTGCTCCGGAAGCTCCTGCTGATACCACCGGTTCATTTCTCTTCATATAATAGAGTGCCGAAACTATGCTCGCCCCTATTCCACTGGTGAAATATATAATCAGATATTTTACTTTGCCAAAAATTTTCTCTACTTCGTTTCCGATTATTATAAGCGAAAACATGTTACTGCACAGATGGGCTAATCCAAAATGAAGAAACATGCAGGTTACAAGTCTGTAATACTGTCCTTCATTAAATATAAGCTGCCACTGAGATGCTCCCCACTTAAGCATATATTCACTGTCATTTGTTGATCCATTTATTTCAAGTATGGCAAAAACAATGACATTAATAAGCACCATAATAAAATTGACATAAGAAATATTAACCTTTTTCTTTGGTCTCGATTCCAAATCTTTTTTTATTGCAATCTCTAATTCCTGTCTGAAATTTTCAAAACCAATTCCCGAATTTTCATACACAAGAAGTCTGTCTGTTTTTACATCTATTATCCAGAAGTTTATCTTCTTCTCATCAGCTATATGTCTGTCTCTCTCTACATTATCAGATAAAATAATATACTGTATGTTTACATTCTTTCTTCCATTAAGTAAAAATTTTCTCTCCACCTGAAATGCAATACTATCCAAATCATCGCCATTTATAGCTATACCATTACAGTTATTTACAACTGATATAATATCCATATCTTCATCCCTGATTTTTGAAAAAAACCAGACATTTTGTATATTTGTATTCATTGGGGCATACATGTTATTTCTTAACACACTGACCAAATCGTCTGCAACCATGTTCCAATGCACCTCCTAACGTGTTGATTAACAAATAAATACAAACTATACCTTAACATTTTAATATATTTATGTCAATGCACCTGATGATATATATATTCCATATCTGCCAGTCTTATTCTGTCATGAGATTCAACATAGCATTTTTCGTGTGGTCTTAGCCTTACATTATTTACAAACGTTCCATTACTGGAGCCCATATCCTCTATATATATTCCATTATTATCTTCCACAAATTTCATATGAATACGGCTTATCACACTCTCATTTATTATTACATCACATTTATTAACATTCTTTCCAAGCACGCAGGGACACCCTGGTATAAATATGACTTCACCATCTGAAGTATTAGTAAGGCTGATTCCTGAATCATGATTAAAATCCACATCACCAATAAGCATTGTTTCATCCGATTTCTCATACGATTCTTCCTCTGATATCTCGTCATATACACTGTCTTTGTTTTCTTCCTCATGTTCCCCAATTAATTTCCTAATAAACCTCTTTACCTGTTTTAATATTCCCTCATTATCATCGCCTGATATTTCCTCTTCCGTCTCCCTAAGCATATTTACATTCTGCCTGTTATCACCACACTCTTTATACACTCTTTTACCCTCAATATTCTCGATTATATGATTAAGTGTAAAGTTTTCTTTCATCGACTGACAGTATATATCATATGTCAGCTCCACAGTCCGTCTGTCACTATGATCAATTATACCCAGAAAATCCCTAAACAGTTCCCTTATCGACTCTTCTATGTTTAATGTATGTAAAGGATTATAACAAAAAAATATTGTCTCTGTCTCCATGTCCATAAATATGTATTCAAATTCCAGAATTATACTGTCTGCCGGTAACAGATAGCCTTTCAGATTATTTATAAGACTGTTAAGGGATTTTACAATTGCGGTAATTTCTTCATATCCAAGTATTCCTGCATCTGATATCTGTTTAAGACTTTTCATGCCGGTAACATCATAATAATTTACAGCCTTATTATTTATATATTCTGTTTTAAAATCCAGCAACCCGGCTATCTTATTATTTTTTAACATTTTTATTCTGTAGTCATCTTCATATATGGCATTTTCATTATCTATAACCATATAATTGTCTGTTCCTTCATGTATGTATGTGCATTTCACTTATCAATCACCTCTTTAATAAACCTCATCCTCAGCAAATTTTCGCACCTGTTTAATCCCTCTGCCTTTACTGTGTATCGTTTGGTAAAATCATTATATTTTATATTCATTGTAATCACAGAATTATTTTCAGTCCGTTCATATTCCACATCATTTAATTCAGAAACAATCATTCTCTTTTTTATCACATCATACACACGTTGTTCATCGTATACATTATTTTCCATGCCAAACACATCATTGACCTGTATCTTATACATCCACGCATGTGCCACAACTCTGTCATGATATATAAATCCCATGTACATCAAAAAACATATAACACATATAATGATAGGAAATAGTAACGACAATTCCACCGTTATGTATCCATTCAAATATTTATTTCTCATCTATACCACTCCCGCTAACACTACCCAGACATTCCCAGCCATCAGAAAGGGCATAAACGGAAGTCTGTCACTTAATTTTGCCTTTCCCGTAATCATCATAATAAGACCTGCCAGAAATATGATTCCAAAACCTACAGCACATACTGATAAAACCATTTCATATTTATATAATATTCCCATCAGTGCTATTGAAACCGAATCTCCATACCCTATTTTTTCGTGACTTATAAATGATATAACAATCATTATTATTCCCGGTATCATTCCTATCATCCATGTCCCCAAATCTGCCCTGCCTTCACACACAACCACTACTGCTGACATTAACATAAATATCAGATAAACTGATACAGGTACTCTCCTGTATTTCACATCCAAATACGAACATAATATCAAAAATACCATTACAACAACCTGACTCAAAATCACCTCATCCTTTCATGAATTTATCTCTGCATACATTTACTGCATTTCTGTCTTTTACCTACACTGCTTAATTCTACTTCTTTAATATATCTCACTAATGTCTTACAATCCTTTAAACGATGATACCTGTCACCATATGCAGTAAAATAAACATTACCTGTAATCTGCATATTTTTATGTATACATTTTTCACATTTGTAGTATTTCCCGCCACTTAGATTCCTATGAGTATCTATTTCACCGACTGATACCATCTGTATTGCTCTTGTAAGATATGTACACTGTTTAGACGTGTGATACACTTTCCCGGTCTCTGTTATATATACAATTTCATCACTTTCTTTATCTGACTCTTCATTTACAATACTTTTTCCGTTCCAGTCAATATAATAAAGTCTTTGGTTAAATCTCATATCAATAATATTTAACCCCATTATTTTACACGGCTGCCAATTATACGATACGCTTATGCATTTTATATTATTATTTTCAACAGAATCATCCATATTTATTAACATTCCGTATCTTCCGCCTGTCACACCCACACTTTCAGCCATATCACCCGTTTCACCTGTCAGAATATTGTATCCTGTATATATTTTCTCCGCATTTTCATATTGTCCTAACAGATTTCTTACAGTATTTTCAACTCTCATTTGCAGAACATTTTGAAAATCCATCAATACAAAAAATCTCATAATAACTGCTATCACTAATATAAAAACAGGCATAACCATTGCGGATTCCACAGTCAGACTCGCCCGAAAGGCAGGCTGAAATGCTCTTTCTTTATGGGGTGGTCTTTGTAAAAAAAATTTTTGCCGAACCCGGAGAGTTTTTTGTTTTATTTTATAATTTATTATGTTAAATCCATAAACAAAGAGCATATCAACCCACCTTTCCCATTATCAGTATCTGTATTTCTGCGATATTGGTATACTATAACCATCTCCCGTAGCAAACGAAGGAGCAAAATTATTAAAAAGCTTTTTTACTGTATACTCACATCTGACCTGTACACTATTAATACAGTTTGAAAATTTAAACTCTTCATTATATCTTTTCTGCATATTCAACTGGATTATATTCATCGTCCTCTTTATCTGGTCGGAATATTTCTGCATACTCAAGAGGAATCTTAAATAATCCCCATATCCAAGTCCGCCCCTGTCATCCTCTTCTTTAGTAACACCACCGATATTTGTTATCTGCTGCAAAGACAGATTCCACTGCTCCGGACTCTTTATCACAGCTACTTTTTTACCATCCATAAGATTCCTCACATCCGCAACCGATTCAGCCATTGCCCAACTGCTTATTAGCCCTATCTGAACAACCTTAATAACAAGCGGCATTCCAGTAACACCGGCTATAGCTGCTGCCATCACATAAGTTTCCTTTTCTTTTACACTATCTCTGAATATAGATATCATGTTAAATCCGCTTCTTAATGCAGCTATTTTTTTCGCAACATACGCTAAATTTTCCTTATCTGCCTGTTTTCCCGATATAACATATTCCACTTCATAACAAAGCCCTGTATTTTCAACAGTCTCAGTGTAATTTTTCAAATGATCTAATATATACTGACCAAACACCGCCTTTCTGATAACGCTGTCCTCTCCGCTATATTCTTCCATCTCTTCTGATATTATCTCTGAATCTTTCATACTTTTATCAGACAGCTTATCAGGTTCTTTTACAACAAGCTTAAGAATCCCGCCATCAAGCATATTATTTACCTTATCACTCACATCATCACTTTTATCTCCGTTTGTTTCTGCATATTCAATATTAAGTCCTATATCAGATAACTTAATATTTGCAGCAAGCTCTGATATAGACGAAGCTTTTTCGACGTCACAAAATCCTCCTGATGCATAATCATCCATATACTTATCCAGCTCTTTTAATCCTTTTTCTGACTCCTCCGTCATTTTTTTACACGCCTGTATACCATATCCGTCTGCATCATTAAACTTATTACATATATCACTTACTTCTGTCTCAAGTGATTGGTACACATCCTCATCCATATCTTCCTTTGTATCTGCAAGATATCTTTGTATATCTTCTGCCTTTTTTCCCGCATTTTCCGATTTTCTGTCAAATTCGTCTGTATTCTGTTTTATATCAGCCATGATTTTTAATGTAGTCTCAGACCAGGTTTTATACTCTGAATACTTATTTTCCATATCAGTTTTATCAACTGACGAAGTTACACCCACTACCATTTCTTCTGCATCTCTGCCTGCCTCATCCAGTTTTTCTACAGATTTCGAAACATTAAGCACGCATTCTTCCGCATCTTTAAATTCATCTGAGCATTCAGTAATTTTATTGTACACATCACTAACCTTTTCAGCATCTTTAAGAAGCCCTGATTTTTCCTTTACCTTATCTGCCAGTCCGTTCAAAGCATCCTCTCCCAATTTATATTTCATATATCTGTATACCTGACTTTCAAAATCTTTACCGCCATTATCCAACGCGTTTTCCCTATATTCCATGTCAATGCTCTGAAGTCTTAATCCGTATATGTCTTTTATTTTATTCTGACAATTATAATCAGCCAGTGTATTCAGATGCTCAATCAGACTCTGTTCATCAGACCATATATACATGACTCCATATTCATCAAACAATTCCTTAGCATATTCTGCAAAACACGAATCAAGTCCCATATATGTTATGCCTTCTGCCTTTGATGCGGCAGAAGACACACGGGCATTCTCCAAAAGGACACATACAAATGCTAACAACACTGTAAAAATCATAGCCAGAAATATTGTAATACTTCCTTTTAATGCCACTCCTTTTTTCATTAAAATTTACCCACTTCTGTTGTTATTTTTCCAAAAATACTTGTTATCACATCTCCTATTTCCTCTTTGAACACAAGTACAAGTCCCATAAGAACCAAAATAATAAGTATAATCTCAACAACACCCATTCCTCTGTTGTCATTTACAAACTTCTCACAAATAAATTTTCTTATTTTCCATCTAAACATACAACGCTCCATTTCTGTTTTTTTACATTCCCATAGTCATAAAAGACGGAATAATTATTATCACGATAGAAACAATTAACATAACAAGCATAGGAAAAAGCATCTTTGTTCCAGCCTCTTCTCCTCTTTTTCTTGCCATGTTTTTTCGTTCCTCAAGCGCCTCTCTTACTTCGTATTCCAGACTGTCCTTTATTCCTGTACTGCCTTTTTTTATATTCTGTTCCAGAATACTTCCAAGCTTTACATAATTTCTTATTCCACACCTTCTGCCAAACTCTGCATAAGCTGCTGTCTCAGAGCTTCCACTGTCCATCTTATTTTCTGCCAGTTTCATCTCCTCATAGGCATACCTTTTCCCATTTGTTTTTACATGTTTTTCATAATCGCTGACAATTCTTTTCCACGACATTCTTACACTTAGTCCGGCAGTATTTAGCAGCATAAGTTTGGAAACTATATCAGGATAATCTCTCTCCATCTGACTGTTTCTGTTTTTTATTTCTTTTTTTACATCACTGTCCTTAGCTGCATATATTATGGATACAACCACTATTCCCACTATCACAAACGGTATGTTTGTTTTTTCATTAGGTACACTAAACGAAACTTTTTTACCATCTATTTTTTCAGGCAGGATGACTTCATCCTTATATGCATCACTCTTATTTACAATATTCTGGACTTTCCTTTGAATACTGTTATCCTCGTATGGTATTATATGAACCGGTATTTCAAAATTTTTGCTTCTTCCTTCATAAGACATTGTCAGATATATAACTGTATCCTGCTCACACACGGCAATAATCTTCCCACTGTAATCTATCAGATTCCTGTCACGGCATCCCCACGATAGAGCTATACCTTCCGGTACATATTCAGAATCAAACTTCAGATTACTAACAATTCTTTCAGTGTCATCGTTATTGCCAAGCATAGTTTTTACAACAGCTCCGTAACAGTTATCAAACATTTCAAATACCTCTTTATCACGGTATTGTTTTTTTGGAACTTCTATATGTATAGTTTCATCATCTGAAAAATCTTCTCTTTCCACATTTAATTCATATGTCTTTAAACTGTTTCCGTTATCCGGTCTCATAAGCTTTTTTTCATATTCTGTTTCTAATGATTTATTTTTCAATGTAAAGACAGTCCCTATCAATATCACGCAGGTAAAAATCACTATACATACAGACACTTTATCAACCGCATACATATATTCATCCTCACGGGTTATGTCTTTAACTTTTAGCTTTTTCAGATTTTCACTCTGCACGGCATGCTTTTTTAACATTCCTCTTTTATATAACCAATCCACAATATACATGGACATTCCATACATAAAACTTAACTTACTTTTATTATGATTTTCTCTATACTTTTGCTTATATTTTAATGTGAATATGTACACGCACATCAAAACGAGCAAAATAACAAGATATAACACAAACATACCTATACCTCTATCTCTGTCATCTTTCTGCCGGCAATAAATGCTGCAACATACGCCATAAGACATACCGTCATGATAACAACACCCATGACCGTTCCATACATTACACTAAAAGTTTCCGGTGACGATACCTTCATATATAGCACTATTACAAATGGCACTACATTCATAACCATCTGTTCATACTTTTTTGAACTGATTATTGTATCGATTTCTCTCTCAACCTCAGCTTTTTCTCCTATATTTGATGCTGTGGTTTTCATCACCTTTATCATGTCTCCTCCACTTCTCTGTGCAATATTAAGAATCTCTGAAAACATTCTTATATCCTGAATACCGGATTTGTCTGCGAATTTTTCAAACAGTTTTTCTACCGGTATACTCATCTTAATGCCTTTTATTATTGCATCCAGTTCTTTACATATCATTCCATTATCACCATAAAGTCTTACCATATCTTCATACGCTGATATAAGTGCATTATTTATTGAAGCCCCTGCTGCCATCCCCGAAGAAACAGATATACACATTTCCCGAAACTGCATACATAGTTCTTTCCTGCGTTTGTTTATGAGCATATTGCTCCTGTACTTTATATAACCAAATATGAGTAACAGCATAATGCAAAAAGCAACTGCACTTTCGTAGAAAACATACGTGACAACCGCATCGATGACAAACCACTCCGAAGTAAATCTCACATAATCTCTTCCGGTTATTCTAAATATCCTGTATTTTGTATCCGGCATTCCTAAGTTTTTGAATATTCTGCATCTTATTTTCACTTCTCTTTAATTCACCTGCAATTCTTCCGTTATTTTCTCCATGCTCAAAAAATTTATATAAAGTGTTAGTCTCAATCTCATTATTTTTTATACCGAGAACTTCAACTATCTCGAGAACTCTTCTGCTTCTGTCTCTTAATCTGCCAAGATGTATAATCACATCTATTCCGGCTGATATCTGCCCCCTTATGGCGGGCAGTGGCATATCAACTCCCATAAGAACCATTGTCTCCAGTCTGATTAACATATCTCTCGGACTGTTTGCATGACCGGTAGATAAACTTCCGTCATGGCCTGTATTCATTGCCTGAAGCATATCTAATGCTTCACCGCCTCTGACTTCTCCTACTATTATGCGATCCGGTCTCATACGAAGTGCAGCCCTTATAAGCTGCCTTATATCCACACCGTTCTCGCCCTCGGAATTTTCCTGTCTCGCCTCAAGTCTGACAAGATTTCCGATACCTTTTATCTGCAATTCCGCTGAATCCTCGATTGTAATTATTCTTTCATCCTTTGGAATATATCCTGCCAGTGCATTCAAAAATGTGGTTTTGCCGGAACCTGTTCCACCACTTATAAATATATTGTATCCCGAAACCACCAGCATACTTAGAAACTCCGCTACTTCTTCTGTCAGTGAATCAAATTCAATCAGCTTATCCATATTTATGGTTTCTTTCGGAAACTTTCTTATCGTAACTGCCGGTCCGTCAAGTGCAACCGGTTCCAATACCACATTCACCCTTGAGCCATCACTTAATCTGCTGTCGGCTATCGGCGAAGCCTCATTAACTCTTCTGTTAACCTTTGCCACCATCTGCTGAATCAGATCATTAAGCCGCTCTTCAGATGAAAATACTTCATCATATCTGAATATCTTTCCGTCTCTTTCTATAAATATTCTATCCGGTCCGTTTATCATAATCTCTGTAACATCATCATCATCAATTATATTCTGCAACACATCCAGACCTCTTATAGAATCAAATAATTTTTTTCTTAACATCACCCTTTCTTTTACAGACTTATACCTGCATTTCTCCAATATCACATCATCAATTATCCTGTACAATTCATCATCTTTTATCTCCACAGACAGGTCTGCCCTGCCTAACACATCTCTTCTAATACTTTCAAAATCTTCTATTTTCCGCCCCTCCTGTTATCTCCCTGACAAACTCCTTAAATCTGCCGTTTATCAATCTGCCCATACCATCAGCATAATCTGTAATATATTCCTCCGGATTTATTATAAATTTTCTTATTTTTGCCAGAACACTATCCTCATGTCTGTTATACATTCTCTCTTCAAATTCACTTATTTTAGCCTGAGATATATCATCCTTAAGCATAGGCATATATACACAGTCACATATCCGTAGAATCTCCGTAACATCCTGCATCATGTCACTGATATCCAGTACAATCGTATCGTACATTTCAAGCTCAGATACAGCATTTACAAAAGATACCCACATTTCCATATCCATATTTCTAATATCGTTCGCAAACATCATGGGAGGAATAAAATCAAACTTTTTGTATTCTCTGCGTATTCCATATATACGGCTTTTTATACTTTCTTCATCCTGCAAAAAATAATATACAAGGTCCGATAAATCTCCTACATAATCTACATTCAACAGTTTTTTCAGACCTGAATATTCTTCAAAATTGATGTACAGAACCCTTCTGTTTTCACCGGTCAAATTACTTAAAGTAAGTGAAAATGTGGTTTTCATACATCTGTTTACCGGAGAATACACTCCTATTATTTCCTTATCTGAAACAGTCTCTTTAACCTCTCCGGTTTCCACTTTCTTCTCATAAGCACATTCTACCGCCTCCCTGAACACTATGTCTGCCGGTCTGTATTTCTCCACTGCCTTATAATCCATATAACTGTCACAGCAATTTTCTGATAAGATTACGACTCTTTTAACATTTAAATTATCAGGCACTATAGGATTATCCACACTCTCAATACTTTTCTGGGAAATTATCAACATATCTGCCCTGTGCTTTTCCACAAACTCCAGTAATGCCGTAAGCTCCGTAAAAGCATACATATCATAGCGTTCTTCATATTTTGACTTCAAATAGCTCACAAATCTCGAAGCAAATTCCGGCTCAATATCATAAACGGCAATTATTTCTCTATTCAATTATATTTTCCTTTCAAATTCCAATTTGGGGGATAAAAGATTATGATTTTGTTTAGAATTGATGATGTACACATATTGTATATCATCTTTAACTTTTTGTCTAGTGTTTTTTTGATTTTTTTAGTATAAATTCCAAAATTTGTGACTATAATGTAATATACAAGGGTTATATGAATCAGAAAATAAGGAGTGTAATGCATATGTTAGGAAAGAAAAATACTGTCACACCAGTCAATCCACTTATTGAGGAAATTGCCAAAACAAAATCCGCTCTGGACACTGCATATTCAAATTTTGAAAATGTTACCGAACCGGATCTGATAGACTGCTATATATACGAACTTAATGCCGCACAGATGCGTTACAGATTTCTCCTTAGAAAATTAAAAGAGATATCTTAACCCTGCTGTCCATAGTAATTTCCATGATATGGAAACCATAAAAAATGCGCGCCGGAAACCATCTGTATGATAAGTTTCAAAACGCGCATAATCTACATATTTCTAAAATCTTATAATCTCACCATAAATGCTTCATATGGTCTTAAAATTCCATCTTTGTAATCCTTATAATTGCTTATAAGTTCCACACCGTTTGCATCTGCATAATCGCACTCCACTTCTTTATCCGTGAAATTACATACCACACGAATCCTGTCATCTCCCAGTACACGCTCATATGCATAAATATTTTTATCATCCTCAAGTAATGGAATAAAATCACCATAAACAATGACTTCATTTTCCTTTCTCAGACTGATAAGTTTCTTATAATAATTAAATATAGAATCAGGATCATTTATCTGACTCTGTGCATTTATCTCCTTATAATTCGGATTAACCTTTATCCAAGGTGTGCCGGTTGTAAATCCGCCATTTGCACTGTCATCCCACTGCATAGGTGTTCTTGCATTGTCCCTGCCTTTGGTATATATGGATTTCATGATGTCATCTACAGCGTATCCTTTTGACTTTCTGTCATTGTACATGTTTATAGTCTCAATGTCTTTATAGTCATTGATATCATCAAATCTGATGTTGGTCATTCCGAGTTCCTCGCCCTGATAGATATAAGGAGTTCCCTTCATTCCATGCAAAAGTGTAGCAAACATTTTCGCAGACTCTACTCTGTACTCTTTATCATTTCCCCAGCGTGAAACGATTCTCGGAAGGTCATGATTGTTCCAGAACAGGCTGTTCCATCCGTCTCCGTCAAATGCCATCTGCCACTTGTTTAAAACTTTCTTAAGCTCTGTAAGTTCTAATGGTCTTAAATCCCATTTATCTTTACCCGGTATCTGGTCAAGTCCTATATGTTCAAACTGGAATACCATGCTGAGCTCATGACTGTCCGGATTTGAATACATTTTAGCAATCTCAGGGTCTGCACACCAGCACTCACCAACAGTAAGCATATCTTTGTCACCGAATGTCTTTTTATTCATTTCCTTAAGATAATCGTGAAGTTTCGGTCCGTTTGGAATAATCATCTCGTCAGGTTTCTTGCCTATAAGCTCGATTACGTCCATTCTGAAACCGCCTATGCCCTTATCTATCCAGAAGTTCATTATATCATAAATTTCTTCTCTTACCTTTTCATTTTCCCAGTTAAGATCCGGCTGCTTTTTGCTGAATAAATGCATATAGTACTGACCTGTAGTCTCATCATATTCCCACGCACTTCCAGAGAAGTTTGAACCAAGTTCATTCGGTTCATGTCCGTCTACCGGGTCACGCCAGATATAATAGTCTCTGTATGTATTGTCCTTTGATTTTCTCGCTTCAACAAACCACATATGCTCGTCTGAGGTGTGGTTCGGAACCAGATCCATGACTATCTTTATGCCTCTCTTGTTACTTTCAGCCAGAAGATTTTCCATATCTTTCATGGTACCGAATTCGTCCATAATGTCTTTATAATCACTTATATCATAACCATTATCATCATTAGGTGACTTAAAGACGGGACTAAGCCATATGGCATCTATTCCAAGCTCCTTAAGATAATCAAGCCTGCTTATAATTCCGTTTAAATCTCCTATTCCGTCTCCGTTACTGTCCATAAAGCTTCTCGGATATATCTGATATACAACCGAGCTGTGCCACCATTTTTTCTCCATTTAACGTCCTTTCCGCTATGGTTTATTTCATAGCCTTCAATGCTTCTATCATCTCCAAATCCGATGGCTGCACCTTTATATTTGTACATTTTACACTTCCATCTGGTTTAGTTATACTCACTTCTATTATCGTTCCCACTTCCATCGGTTCCGATGAAACTGCTCCAAGAAAGCTTACACATCTCGGATGATTCGCAGCAAACTGATTCCAGTATTCTTTCATTTTAAGCATCTTTGCCGGATTTATCATACTTGTCCTCCATTTCACATATTTTGTTGTCATCACAATTACATTAATTCTAACATTTGTCGTGTTAAATATCAACCTGACTATTTCCATTAAATTATATTAATAACTATCGAAAAGTAAAATAACTGTCATTTTAACAATTAAAAATCGTTAAAACGACAGTTACTCATTACGATATATATATTCAACTCCTAATTATTTTCCTCTAATTCTTTAGATATAAACTGTATCTGTCCTTCCATTTTATCTGCTGCTATCTCATTTATACAATCCTTATCCATTCCCTCTATCCATATTCTCATGGTAACAAATACATCCTGACCTTCCTTAATGGTGCATAACGCCGAGGACTTCTCTTTGTCTGCTATGACCCACTTATCATTCTCTTCATCATAAGTTGTTACAAAACTCTTATCTGCCATTTGTTTTATTGTTGTATACTTACCATATTTATCTTTATCCTCTCCATTATACTCAGCAATATTGGTTTTGCCTGATGAATCTGTCTTTACATTATTGGATTTATCACAATTTGGCTCATAAACCCGAAGCACCTCTCCTAATTCATCCTCTTTTACTACATTTGTAAAATCAAAGCTGACTCTTATTGCGTTAGCAGCAGTATCTTTGCCATCTCCAGCATCAACATCACGCAAATACGATCCAAAATTCTTGTCAAAACTACTTGTGTTATCTGCTTCATTTTTAGATTTACCTGTTAAAAAAATCTCATAAGACTTAGCCTTATCAGAATCAACATTTGCATTATTTTCACCTGCTCTCAAATAGAACTTCTTCACATACACATACTTTTTGTTAAATAATTCTGAACTTGAATCTAAAGATTCCATTGAAGAAATACTTCCATCTGATGCATATACCGGTTTATAAAAAACGATTCCTTTATCTGTAGTAACCGGACTAAGATACATTTTATTTTTTTCATTATCACTAACACCATCAAACAATCCTATCTTCGTACCATATTTTTCCGGACTTATATTTCCATTTTCATTTTTTACATTTGAAATCTGTAAATTACCTATAGTATCTGCGGTAAACTCCACACTCTCAATCTTTGGCGTATTCGAAATCTTAAACCATGCATATGTAGCAACCGTAATAACAAACACACTCACTATAACCATAACCGTTGTTACTATAACCTGCTTTACAAATAAAGATTTTGATGGTCCTATATTATCATCAATGCTTTTGTTCATAGCATGTCCTCCTTGAATATATGCGCAATGTACAATATCTCGTATTTTACATCTATTTTATACACATTTGCGTATATTTATTATAACATTGTACTACACCAAACATCAAGTACTTAACTAAAAATTTTTACCTCTCATATTATCAAATCCACCCAAAAACAGGTTGATTCTGAAACAGTGCTACAACTGTAAAAATAATCATAAATACCCACACACCCAGTGACGCCATTCTATCTACTCTTCGCCATTTGCTCTCATTTAGTACGGTTTCATAAATCACTATAAAAGTGTATCCTAATATACAACCCAATGTGTTATTAATCAAATCATCTATTTCAAAAAATCCGCGATGAAAAATATACTGTGAAATTTCTATAAATAATGACACTACAAAACCAATCCCCATCGCTCCTGCAATTTTATTCCTAAACTTAAAAAAATATGGTAATATAATACCCAATGGCATAAATATAGCAATATTTCCTATGATAAGGTACCAATCCTCAGCATCCCTACATTTCCATGCTTCTTTGATACACCAAAAAGGGGTAAGCAAAATCTGTGGTAAAGGTGTCTTATCTCTTATAATAATAGTCAAATCAATTAAAATAATCATCCATACAATTATAAGTATTACTCCAATGACTTCTTTAACTAAAGCTGGCACTCTCATACAACTGCAAATCAATATTGATACCATAACTATCACTAATAGCAATATTAAGATTACCGGCGCATTTATATATATGTTAGCTGATATTTCCATTATCCTTTTCGTAAATATCATTTATCCAACCTCTTCAGCTCTTCCTTCAGCATGGCAATCTCCCTGTCTTTCTCATTTATAATCCCATCTTTCTCGCTTATAATTCCATCCTTCTCACTGATTACATCTGTAATCTCCCTATCTTTCTCCTCCAGCTGCTGCTTCATTCCGTCTATCTCATCCTGCATCTCATCTATCATATACTGCACCGTATTCTTATCAAGCTGTGCCAATTCCTTTGAAAACATATTCATCACATGCACATGGCATATACATCTTCATACAGCTCTTTAAATTCCGGATATTCTTCTACGAGCATTATGATATCCTCCGGTACATCGGATGCCAGAAATGTAAGCCACGCTTCAAGTTTACTTGTTATGCCCTTATTGTGCAACATATTAATAAATATGTCAAGTGACACGAACACATACCTCTGCAGCAGGTTTATTTCCATCTCTATGTCTGTTCTCTGGCAGAATTCATACAGATATCTCTCCGGATGTTCCTTAAATATCTCCGGACTCTTCTCATACAGCACTATGGTATACACCGTCTTTATGTTCCTGTAGCTGAACACTTTCCCGGACGTACTCTTTACCCGTCTGTACTGTCTCAGCAACAAATCTGCCGAATAGCATGCCGCACGCTCTCCCGGAAACTTGTACCCTAATTTCTGTACCTCCACATTTGCTATGGAGCCATCATTCAGCTCTACTACCATGTCAAGTATGACAAGCGAGCTCTCATCCGCTATCCTCACTGAATCATTCGGCAGCACTTCCTTAATGGTCACTTTCTCTCCAATAAGCAGTGACAGCAATTCGTTAAGACGCTCCGGCGTATATTCCGGATTCATTATCTCCTTAAA
>CACWRR010000016.1 GCA_902763335.1 uncultured Lachnospiraceae bacterium
TTATTATTTATTTAATGTTTAGTAGGAGATGACGCAGATGCACGTTACGCATATGAGAGCTTATGTTTGAATATACAGACATGAGAAACAGGGTGGTACCGCGGAACTTTCGTCCCTTTGTGAGGATGGAGGTTTTTTTTATGCAAAAATATGAGCGATATGTGAGGCAGGCAGAGCATATTGTGGCAGAAAGTGCAATACAAAGTGCCTGCGGAAATGGAGAAAGTATGAAATCTCATTCTGATGAATGAAATTTCATACGGCTAATTGTGTTGTGGGCACCACAATTAGCTGTTTATCGCAGAGCTGAATCTGATATTCAGCTCGCGGTTCCTCTGGCACAAAGTGCCTACGGAAATGGAGAATAGTATGAAAGAAAAGTTACAGGCAATACGTGAAGAAGCTATCAGAAAAATGGAAGAGTCAGACGCGTTAGATAAGTTGAATGACATTCGTGTTGCATATCTTGGAAAAAAAGGAAAATTAACTGAGGTCATGAAAGGCATGAAAGATGTTGCCGCAGAGGAGAGACCTAAGGTTGGACAGTTAGTCAATGACACAAGAAAAGCCATCGAGGAAAAACTTGATGAAGTGAAGAGAGAACTTGCAGAGGCAGCAAGGGAAGCTAAGATGAAGGAAGAGGTAATCGATGTTACACTTCCGGCAAAGAAGAATAATGTAGGACATCGTCATCCTAATACAATAGCACTTGAGGATGTTGAAAATATTTTCGTTGGAATGGGATATGAAGTTGTAGAAGGACCGGAGATAGAATACGACTATTATAATTTTGAGGCACTTAATATTCCTGCAAATCATCCGGCGAAGGACGAACAGGATACATTTTATATAAATGACAAGATTGTTTTAAGAACCCAGACTTCACCTGTTCAGGCAAGAGAGATGGAGAAAGGAAAACTTCCTATAAGAATGATTGCACCGGGAAGAGTTTTCAGAGCAGATGAGGTTGATGCTACACATTCACCGTCTTTCCATCAGATAGAGGGACTTGTAGTTGACAAGAATATTACATTTGCTGACCTTAAAGGTACACTTGCAGAATTTGCAAAAGAGATGTTCGGTGAGGACACAAAAGTAAAATTCAGACCGCATCATTTCCCATTTACTGAGCCTAGTGCAGAGATGGATATGACATGTTTCAAATGTGGTGGAAAAGGCTGCCGTATGTGTAAAGGTTCAGGCTGGATAGAGATACTCGGTTGTGGAATGGTACATCCTAAGGTGCTTAAAATGAGTGGAATAGATCCGGAAGAATACACAGGATTTGCATTTGGAATAGGACTTGAGAGAATCACACTGTTAAAATACGAGATAGATGATATGCGTCTCTTATATGAAAATGACACAAGATTTTTGAAACAGTTCTAATTAACAGTTTATGGCAAATCGGATTTAAGAAAGGAATGAATATAAATGAATACACCATTATCGTGGATAAAAGCATATGTACCTGACCTTGATGTAACACCACAGGAATACACTGATGCAATGACACTCTCAGGAACAAAAGTAGAGGGATATGAAGAATTAGACAGAGACCTTGACAAAATAGTTGTAGGTCAGATTGAGAAGATAGAGAAACACCCTGATGCAGATAAACTCGTTATATGTCAGGTTAATATCGGAACGGAGACTATACAGATAGTTACCGGTGCACCGAATGTCAAAGAGGGGCAGAAGGTTCCTGTAGTTCTCGATGGCGGAAGAGTAGCAGGCGGTCATGACGGAACAAAGACAGAGGGCGGAATTAAGATTAAGAAAGGTAAGTTAAGAGGAGTAGAATCATATGGAATGATGTGTTCTATAGAAGAACTCGGTTCTACAAAAGAGATGTATCCGGATGCACCTGAATACGGTATTTATATTTTTAATGATGATGTGGAAGTTGGTGCGGATGCAATTGAAGTTCTCGGACTTCATGATGCAGTATTTGAATATGAAATCACATCAAACAGAGTTGACTGTTACGGTGTACTTGGAATAGCAAGAGAGTGTGCTGCTACATTCAGAAAAGAATTTAAGCCTCCTGTTGTTGAAGTTAAAGGCAATGACGAAAAGGCAGAGGGTTTTATATCAGTAGATATTCAGGATAAAGAGCTTTGTCCTAGATATTGTGCAAGAATCGTTAAAAATGTAAAGATTGCACCATCACCTGAGTGGATGCAGAGAAGACTTGCTGCATGTGGTATCAGACCGATTAACAATCTTGTAGATATTACAAATTACGTTATGGAAGAGTACGGACAGCCTATGCATGCGTATGATATGTCTACAATTGCAGGCAAAAAGATAGTTGTAAAACGTGCATCAAATGGCGATATATTCCAGACACTTGACGGTCAGGAGAGAAAGCTTGATGAGAATATGCTTATGATATGGGATGCTGAGAAACCAATCGGTATTGCAGGTATCATGGGTGGAGAGAATTCAAAGATTACAGATGACGTAAAGGATATGGTATTTGAGGCTGCATGTTTTGATGGAACAAATATCCGTCTTACTGCAAAGAGACTCGGACTCAGAACAGATGCTTCAGGAAAATTTGAAAAGGGACTTGATCCTAATAATGCAAAAGATGCGATTGACAGAGCATGCCAGCTTATTGAAGAAATGGGTGCAGGTGAAGTTGTCGGCGGAATGATAGATGTATATGATGAAGTAAGACAGCCAAAGAGAGTACCATTTAATCCTGATAAGATAAATAAACTTCTTGGAACAGATATAGACAAAGAAGATATGCTTGGATATTTTAAGATGCTTGAGCTTGAATATGATGAAAGTACAGGTGAACTTATTGTTCCTACATTCAGACAGGACCTCGAGTGTGATGCTGATATTGCAGAGGAAGTTGCAAGATTTTTCGGATATGATAATATTCCGGTTACACTTCCTAGCGGAGAAGCTACTACAGGAAAATACTCATTCAAGCAGAAAAATGAAGCAATATTAAAGAATATTGCGGAGTTCTGCGGTTTCAGTCAGAGTATGAATTACTCATTTGAGAGTCCGAAGGTATTTGACAAACTTCTTATACCACAGGATTCAGATATCAGAAAGGCAATAGTCATAAGCAATCCTTTAGGAGAAGATTTCAGTATAATGAGAACTACATCATTAAACGGAATGCTTACATCCCTTTCAACAAACTACAACAGAAGAAACAAAGATGTTCGTCTGTATGAGATAGCTAATATATATATTCCAAAGGAACTTCCGTTATCTGAACTTCCTGATGAGAGAACACAGTTTACACTCGGAATGTACGGAAAAGGTGATTTCTTTACAATGAAGGGTGTAGTTGAGGAGTGCTTTGAGAAACTCGGAATGAGAAAACAGCCGACATATGATCCGAAGGCAGGCAAGTCATTCCTTCATCCGGGACGTCAGGCAAACATTGTATATGAAGGAAAGGTTGTGGGATACCTTGGAGAAGTTCATCCACAGGTACTTGACAACTACAATATAGGAGAAAAGGCTTATGTTGCGGTAATTGATATTCCATCAGTACTTGAATTTGCCACATTTGACAGAAAATTCAAGGGAATAGCAAAATATCCGGCTGTAACAAGAGATATCAGCATGGTTATGAAACGTGATGTGCTTGTTGGAAGTATAGAACAGGTTATAAGAGAAAAAGGTGGGGAACACTTAGAGTCATATAAACTGTTTGACGTATATGAAGGAGCACAGATAGAGGACGGATATAAATCAGTAGCTTACTCTATCACATTCCGTGCAGCCGACCATACTCTTGAGGATAAAGAAGTAAGTGAAGCGGTCAACAGAATATTAAAGGCATTAGGCGATATGGGAATAGAACTCAGGGCATAGAGCTATTCCGATGAATGAAATTACAGCTGATGTATATTATATAGAATGAAAATTCGGGTATAGTATATATCAGTTGTTTTTTAAATTTGAAAAAAATAAAAAAAATACTTGATTAATTCAAAAAGTGTGTTATAGTTGATATAGAACAAACGGAATGGAGGTATAGTTATGAATATAAGTAAATTTACCCAGAAGTCTATAGAAGCAGTACAGCAGTGTGAAAAGCTTGCATACGAATATGGCAATCAGGAGATTGATGAAGAGCATCTTTTGTACAGCCTCTTAACGGTAGAGGACAGCCTTATTCTTAAACTGATTTCCAAGATGGAGATTCAGAAGGAATATTTCCTTAACAGAGTTCAGGAGGCACTTCAGAAATGCGTGAAGGTGCAGGGCGGAACTCTCCATATCAGCAATGATATGAATAAGGTTCTTATAAATGCCGAAGATGAGGCAAAAAAGATGGGAGACGAATATGTTTCGGTTGAGCATATTTTCCTTACTCTTATAGAATATCCTAATAAAGCAGTTAAGGCTATATTCAAAGAATTTGGAATAACCAGAGAGAGATTTTTACAGGCTCTTTCAACTGTCAGGGGCAATCAGAGAGTGGTCAGTGACAATCCGGAGGATACTTATGATACTCTTGAGAAATATGCAGTAAATCTTGTTGACAGAGCAAGAAATCAGAAACTTGATCCGGTAATAGGACGTGATACGGAGATTAGAAATGTTATAAGGATTTTGTCAAGAAAGACCAAGAACAATCCGGTCCTTATAGGTGAACCGGGTGTAGGTAAGACAGCAGCCGTTGAAGGACTTGCACAACGTATAGTAAGAGGCGATGTGCCGGAAGGATTGAAAGATAAAGAGTTATTTGCGCTTGATATGGGAGCACTTGTGGCAGGTGCAAAGTACAGAGGCGAATTTGAGGAGCGTCTTAAAGCCGTACTTGAGGAAGTAAGAAAGAGCGAAGGAAGAATTATTCTCTTTATAGATGAACTTCATACAATAGTGGGTGCAGGAAAAACAGAGGGCTCGATGGATGCGGGCAATATGTTAAAACCTATGCTTGCAAGAGGAGAACTCCATTGCATAGGTGCAACTACACTTGATGAGTATAGGAAATATATAGAGAAAGATCCGGCACTTGAGAGAAGATTCCAGCCGGTAATGGTTGATGAACCGTCAGTTGAGGATACCATATCTATTCTTAGAGGATTAAAAGAGAGATATGAGGTGTTCCATGGTGTTAAAATAACCGATTCTGCATTGGTCTCAGCAGCAGTATTGTCAAACAGATATATATCAGACAGATTTCTTCCTGATAAGGCAATAGACCTTGTGGATGAGGCGTGTGCACTTATTAAGACAGAGCTTGATTCAATGCCTACAGAACTTGATGAGCTGTCGAGAAAGGTAATGCAGCTTGAGATAGAAGAGGCAGCACTGAAAAAAGAAGATGATAAGCTTAGTAAAGAGCGGCTTTTGAATCTGCAGAAAGAACTGGCAGAATTGAGAGATGAATTCACGAACAAGAAAGCAAAATGGGAAAATGAAAAGAATTCAGTATCTAAACTGTCAGAGCTTCGTGAGCAGATAGAGGGTATAAACAATGAGATTCAGATGGCACAGAGAGAGTATAATCTTGAAAAGGTTGCAGCACTTCAGTATGGTAAACTACCTGAACTTACAAAACAGCTTGAAGCAGAAGAGGAGAAAATAAAGAATCAGGAACTTGAACTTGTGCATGAGAGCGTGACGGATGAGGAGATTGCAAGGATAATATCCAGATGGACAGGTATACCGGTAGCAAAACTTACAGAGTCAGAGAGAAATAAAACTCTCCATCTGGACGATGAACTTCACAAACGTGTTATCGGTCAGGATGAAGCTGTTGAGCTTGTTACGGAAGCTATTATCCGTTCAAAAGCAGGGATAAAAGACCCTACCAAACCTATAGGTTCATTCCTGTTCCTCGGTCCTACGGGAGTAGGTAAGACAGAGCTTGCAAAGGCACTTGCACAGAATCTTTTTGATAATGAAGCAAATATTGTGAGAATTGATATGAGTGAATATATGGAGAAACATTCAGTGTCAAGACTTGTAGGAGCGCCTCCGGGATATGTAGGATATGACGAGGGTGGACAGCTTACAGAAGCAGTCAGAAGAAAACCTTATTCAGTTGTACTCTTTGATGAGGTGGAAAAGGCACATCCTGATGTATTCAACATTCTGCTTCAGGTACTTGATGACGGACGTATAACAGATTCACAGGGTCGTACCGTAGACTTTAAGAATACAATACTGATTATGACATCTAATATCGGTTCTGCTTATCTTTTGGATGGCATAGCTGAAGACGGTTCTATTACATCTGAGGCACAGGACAGGGTAAATGAAGAACTGAAATCACACTTCAGACCTGAGTTTATTAACCGACTTGATGAAATAATTATGTTTAAGCCACTGACAAAAGGTAACATTGATGGTATAATTAACCTTATGATTGCTGATGTGAATAAAAGAATTGCAGATAAGGACATCTCTATAGAGCTTGATGATCAGGCTAAATGGTATATAACAGAGCATGGTTATGATCCGGTATATGGTGCAAGACCTCTCAAGAGATATCTGCAAAAGAATGTAGAAACACTGGCAGCACGTCTTATCGTTGCAGGACAGGTTAAATCGGGAGATATCATTAAGATCAGTGTGGAGGACAATAAACTTAAAGCATCCGTATCATGATAAAAAACAGAAACGGAGAGTATCGCAATGAGTGAAGAAGATAAGATAGAAAAATGTGATTTTATACATGTGCATGAGGACCGGGTAAAAGAAGTGTTAGGCAATATGCCTGAGGAGGAAAAGCTATACGACCTTGCAGAATTTTTCAAGGTGTTTGCGGATTCCACCAGAATAAAGATACTGTATGTTCTCGGACAGTCTGAAATGTGCGTGTGTGATATCGGAAATATTCTGGGGGTGAGTCAGTCAGCGGTATCGCATCAGCTTAGAATACTTAAGCAGATGCAGCTGGTAAAGTACAGAAGAGAAGGAAAGACAGTGTTTTACTCTTTATCAGATTCTCATATTAAGACAATTCTTAATCAGGGATTTGAACATATATGTGAGTAAAAACTAACAGGGTGGCAATGCATGAAAGCATTTGCCACCCTGTCTTTTTAGTGTTTAAAATCATACGAACTGGTTTAAATGTGCATCATAAACATAATTAATCGAACGGAGTCGACCAACGATGTCATTTATATCTACTGAATGTGCTACACAGAAATCAACTAAATCATCATAGTTATCACGTAACTCAGTGTTGATATAACTTAAAAGCATAACCGGATCTTTTGGGATGTTACTCAAAGCCATTTTGTCCTCCAAATTAAATTATAAACTTGTGAAATCTGATAATTGTTATTTGATTAGTGGGGAAAATCCCTTCGGGGACAGCCAGTAAAAATAAGCAGCTTTGCAAGCTGGCTTGCAAGCGTGCATATTTTTGCTGCCTGGTGCGAAGCACTATTTCCCCCACTAATCAATATAAATATTTCAAAAGTACATTTGATGTTACCTATAAAAAATTATAGCATAATAATTGAGTTTGTAAAGACATATAATATTTCTAAGAATTGATTATCGGCGTGAATATGAATAAAAAAATTTTGTTTTTTATAGGCTTTATAAGTATTATATTACTTTTGTCCATAAAATATACGAATCGGTCTGATTCGGATTCTATATCAACGGATGGGAGTGTTGCAAGTGAAGAGTATGAAAAAATGAAAATAGCCATTACGTTTGATGACGGACCGGGACCTTATACAGAGAGACTTTTAGACGGACTGCTTGAAAGAAATGTAAAGGCAACGTTTTTTCTTATAGGTGAGAGTGCAGAACAATACCCGGATGTGGTTAAAAGGATGCATGAAGAGGGACATCTGATAGGCAATCATACATATTCGCATATTGAACTGGCATGTGTTCCGCTGCAAAAGGCGGTTGAGGAGATAAATAAGACAAATAATATTATAAAGGAGATAACAGGCGAGGATATCGAATATATAAGACCGCCGTACGGATATTGGACTAAAGAACTGGCAAAAAATGTAGATATGGAGCCGGTTTTGTGGGATGTTGATCCGAGAGACTGGAGCGTACTTGATGAACAGAAAGTTACATGCCACATAGTTAAAAATATTGAGGAGGATGATATTATTCTTCTGCATGACATATTTGAGACATCTGTTGATGCGGCATTGAATGTTATTGACATTTTGCAGTTGAACGGATATGAGTTTGTCACAGTGGAAGAACTTTATGGTTAAATAAAAAAATGTGTGGTAAAATAAGTGCTATACTAAAAATTACGCCAATGCAGGGCGTCTGCGGACAGAAATGAGGATTAATATGGATTTATTTGAATATATGAGAGAAAAAAATATGAAAAGTGAATCGCCTTTAGCAGCAAGAATGAGACCTGTTACACTGGAAGAAGTAGAGGGACAGGAACACATAGTCAGCAAAAATTGTATGCTCTACAGAGCAATAAAAGCAGATAAATTAAGTTCGGTTATATTTTACGGACCGCCGGGAACAGGAAAGACTACGCTTGCAAAGGTGATAGCGGGAACCACAAGTGCAGAATTTGTTCAGATAAATGCTACGGTGGCAGGAAAAAAAGATATGGAAGAGGTTATAAAAAAAGCAAAAGAAAATCAGGGAATGTATGGAAAAAAGACAATTCTGTTTGTAGATGAGATACACAGATTTAACAAAGGACAGCAGGATTATCTTTTGCCTTATGTGGAAGACGGAACGATAATACTCATAGGAGCAACAACGGAAAATCCATATTTTGAGGTGAATAATGCTCTTATATCAAGATCAGTCATTTTTGAGCTGCATACACTTAGTCCTGAGAATATAAAAAATATAATAAAAAGAGCACTTACAGATGAAACAAGGGGCATGGGAGCATATAAGGCCGTAATAGACGATGATGCCCTTTGTTTTCTTGCGGATGTGGCAGAGGGGGATGCAAGAAAAGCTTTAAATGCAATTGAACTTGGAGTGCTTACGACTGAGCGTCAGGAAGACGGATATATACATATAACAAATGAGATAGCGCAGGAGTGTATACAGCGTAGAAATGTTAAATATGATAAGGACGGGGATAATCATTATGATACTATATCCGCATTTATAAAGAGTATGCGGGGGTCTGATCCTGATGCGGTTGTATATTATCTGGCCCGTATGCTGAGTGCTGGGGAGAGCGTGACTTTTATAGCAAGAAGAATAATGATATGCGCAGCAGAGGATGTGGGACTGGCTGATCCGAACGCACTGAGAGTAGCTGTGTCAGCGGCAGAGGCAGTACACCGGATAGGTATGCCGGAGGCACGGATTCCGCTTGCGGAGGCAGCTATATATGTCGCATGTGCGCCAAAGAGCAATTCAGCATATAATGCAATAAATGCAGCTATGGAATATGTGGAAAAACATCCGGCTTACAATATACCGGGATATCTGCGGGATGCATCCTATAAGGGTGCGAAGGAACTGGGCAGAGGGATAGGATATAAATATGCCCATGATTATGAGGAACATTTTGTGGA
This sequence comes from uncultured Lachnospiraceae bacterium, assembly GCA_902763335.1. Classification (GTDB taxonomy): domain Bacteria; phylum Bacillota; class Clostridia; order Lachnospirales; family Lachnospiraceae; genus UBA2821. The sequence goes on from CACWRR010000016.1 coordinate 9,489, forward strand.
GCAGCAGTATTTGCCGGATGAAGTTAAGGATGAAAAATTTTATACACCGGGGGAACTCGGTTACGAAATACAGGCGGGAGAGCGTCTTAAACATCTGTACAAAAAGTTGCAATAGATTTAAATTGTGGTATAATTTTATTTAGCAAAAAAATAGTGATGAGGTCTGACTGTGAAAGAATTAATAGGAAAATTATCAAGAGGTGTAATTGAATACTGTTCTCCTTCGGTTGAAACTTCTGTTACGGAGATAAAGCGTGAAATAAAGGATGGACAGACGTTGGAGGGAGCATTTTCTGTTTTTTGTGAAAATGAATCAGAGCTGAAGGGAATAATATATTCAACATCAGAGAGGGTGATTCCGGCAAACAGAAGCTTTGTTGGACGGGATACCATAGTTAAATATACAGTTGACACATCAGATTGTGAAAATGAAGATGTTATATCAGGTTGCTTTAATATAGTGACGAACGGCGGGGAAGTCACCGTTCCGTACAGTTTTGAAGTTAAGCGCGGATTGGAAAATACACAGGTCGGAGAGATAAAAGATTTATTTCAATTTACAAATATGGTAAAAACGGATTATGATCAGGCTGTACCTGTTTTTACGGACAGCAGATTCAGCGAATGTCTTCTCAAAGACAATCTGGAATATCAGGCATTGTATGAGGGGCTTATCAAAGGCAGAAATGTAAATAATGCACTTGAAGAATTTCTTATAGGAATAAATAAGAAACAGAGAGTGGTTTTTAAAATAGATGAGGATTTAAGAAAGTATGATTCTCTAAGTGGAGATTATGGAGATATAATCCGCATTACAAAGGATACATGGGGATATGTAGAGATAAATGTAGAGACTGACGGAGCTTTTATATCAGAGTGTAAATCTTTCTTGACAACGGATGATTTTGCGGGAAATACATATGAATATGGATTTACAATAAAAAAGGACAGGCTTCATGGCGGAGTGAATTACGGAAAAATAATTTTCGATACAGGATTTCAGCGACTTGAATTCAGAATTTCCGTGGACAATTCGGGAGACAGAGATGCATGTTATACTGAGCGTAAGATATGTGCGTCTAAACTTACAAAGATGTATCTTAAGTTCAGAATGAGAAGATGCAGTGTAAATGAGTGGTCAGATGAATCGATAAAAATTATTGACAGATTGAGGGGATTTGATGATTCGTCAAATTTCATCAAGCTTGTACAGGCACAGATATATCTGTCACAGAGCATGGATGAGCAGGCAGGATGGCTACTTGGCAATGTTGCAGAGGATATACTCGATGAGCGTGAAAAAAATGTTGAGTTATATGCTTATTACCTGTATATAAGGACATTGCAGAAGAGAAATCCGGACATGACAAGTGAGGTTTTACAGAAAGTAAAGCATTATTATGAAAATGGTTACGATTCGTGGAGACTTTTATGGATATTACTGTATCTTGATAATTCATATGAAAGTAATAAAAGTCTGAAAATAGCAAGGATAAAGGAGCAGTACAATAACGGATGCAGAAGTCCGCTTATGTATTTTGAGGCATTAAATGCATTTAGCAGACAGCCGGCACTTTTAAGAGTGATAAATGATTTTGAGCTTCAGGTATTAGTGTTCGGATGCAGGTATGAGGGTATAAATATCAGACTTGCGATACAGATATCAGAACTTGCAGCAGCTTCCAAAAAGTTCAGACCGCTTTTATTTAAGGTTATGACAACATTATATGAAAGATTTGAAAATAAGGACATATTAAATGCAATATGTTCAATGCTTATCCGCGGCAATAAGACAGGTAAAAAGTACTATAAATGGTACAGACTTGGCGTTATGGCGGATATAAGACTTGCTAAACTGTATGAGTACTACATATTTTCAATGGAAAGCCTTGAGGATGCAGTATTCAATGAAAAAATTCTTATGTATTTTGTTACAAACAGCAGGAATCTTATGGATAAACAGGAGATGCTGTATGCAAGCATAATAAAGAACAGGGACAGCCAGCCGGATGTGTACAAAAAGTACAGTGATAATATAGAAAAATTTGCCCTTGAACAGATACAAAAGGGAATGGTAAATAAAAGGCTTGAGATAATATACAGGTGCGTATTAAGAGAAAGCATGATAGACAATGAAATGGCAGAAAAACTCGTTGATATTATGCATACCTACAGACTCAGATGTTTTAATGACAATATGGATGAAGTTGTCGTAATACACAAGGAAATAGGTGGAAAAGAGGTATACAAATTAAAAAACGGTGTGGCATATATAAGAATGTATACCGAAGCCCCTGCCATAGTCTTTATTGACAATAAAGGAAAAGAGTATTCCAAAACTATAAATTACACTATGGAGCAGATGTATACAAATCCTGAATATACGGAGCTTGCAGTGAAAATGAGAATACCGAATGAGTATCTTATGGCGGAGGCTGCCGAAAAGATACTAAAATATAAGAGTAATTCTTTAAAGAATGCTGATATTTTCAGAAACATAATGAAGAATGAAAAATTCAGAACCAGTTTCAAGAAAATCATAATGCAGGATGTTATGGAATTCTATTATGAAAACTATGACGGAGACGAGCTTGATGAATATCTGCTGAATATTGATGACAGATATCTTAATAAAAATACAAGGCTGAGGGTTACGGAACTTATGCTGTTAAGAGGCATAGATTCAAAAGCTGAGTATTATATAAAAATGTGCGGAATTGATGAGCTGAATCCGAGAAGACTTCTTAAGTATGTTGTGAGAAATATAAGGAACAATAATTTTAAAGAAGATGAGGATATTTTAGATATCTGCATACATGTATTTAAAAAGGGTAAATATAACGAGGTTATATTAAAATACCTGTGTATGTACTACAATGGTACAACAAAGGAAATGTTAGATATATGGAAGGCATGCAGGGATTTTGAAATAGCTGACAGAGAGTTTGAGGAGAGACTCCTTGCACAGATATTATTTACAAGAACGCAGCTTAGCAGTATTTCAGATGTGTATGATTCGTATTATGAAAACGGTGCATCAGAGGAAATGAAAAATGCATATCTGTTTTATGAAGCATATACATATATAGTTTTGGAAAAGCCAGTATCTGACAGTGTTTTCAAACATTTAGGAGTGGAGCTTGAAAAGAAAAACACATTAAATAATATGTGCATGGCAGCATATGTTAAGTATTACAGTGAGAACCGGCCGGATAAAAATGCACTGGAATTGTGCGAAACACTTATAAAGCAGCTCGTTACCGATGATGTAATGTTCGACTTCTATAAAAAATATAATAAAAAGATAAAACTGCCACCTGAAGTAATGGAAAATGCAGTTATAGAATACAGAACTTCTCCTGATAAAAAGGTATATATACATTATATAACCGCCAATAAGAGTGAGACAGCGGGAGAATACACAACAGAAGAGATGGAGCAGGTGTTCCAGGGAATATATACCAAAAAACTGCTGCTGTTTTATGGTGAAAATATTATGTATTATATAACAGAAGAAAATGAAGAAGATACAAAACTTACAGAAAGCAGAAATTATTATCTTGAGGGTAATCTGGCAGATGGTGACGGAAGCAGATACAGCAGACTGAACGAGATATTAATATGCAGTGAATTAAATGAAGATTCAACACTGAGAGAACTTATGGAAAACTATTACTGCGAGAATAAACTTATCGACAGATTATTCTAAAGTTATGTCATAAAAGTTGACAGCAAAACTTAATATATATTACGAAAGAAAGGAGGGAAAACTGTGGAAAAAAGTGTTTTGGTGGCTGCCATAGATTTTTCAGAGGATTACAGCCAGATAAGTTATTTTGACGGACTGATGCGGGAGCCGGAATCATTCAGTACCCTGTATGATGAAAAGAGATATCTCATTCCAAGCATGTTATGGTTTGATGACTATTCCAAAAGGGTATGCTTTGGAGATGAGGCAGTAAGATGTGAAAAGACCGGAAAAGGTACAGTGGTTAAAAATATGATATCCGGATTTTATGCCGGAGAGAAGGTGGATATAAATGGTCAGACATATGAAATGGACTCTGTAATAGAACGATATATATCAAGTCTGATAAGTCTTTTTAAGGGAAATGCAGGAAAGGGAAATCCGAAGTGTGTTGTTTTTACCATAGAAACTCTTGATGAGAAAATGATTTCACTATTGTACCGTATTATGGAAAATCAGGGTTATGAAAGAGAGCAGATAAGTGTTGTGAGCCATAGCGAAAGTTTCCTTTATTACGGACTTTCAAGAGAAAAGGAACTTTTTGCAAATGAAGTGGTGATGTTTGATTATAATAAGAGTTATTTTAAATACAGAAGATTTATGGTTGAAAAGAACAGACACCCTCAGATTATTGATATGGTTGAGCGTGATTTTACGGATGATTTTCCGTATGAATATATGGAAAGCGATGAAGGAAAGGCAAAGGCTGATAAATTGCTCACTGATTTTGTTCAGAATGAATTCAGAACACATGTGGTTTCTACTGTGTATCTTACCGGAACAGGATTTTATGAGGACTGGATGAAGCAGTCGCTGAATTATATATGCAGCAGAAGAAGAGTTTTTAAAGGCTACAATTTATATGTGAAGGGTGCATGTTACAGAGCAATGGAAAAGGCCGGATATGTACAGTATAAGGATATGATCTTTAAGTGCTATGGAAGAACATGGGCAGACATAAAGCTGATGGTAAACGGAAACGAAAAAACGGATGAGATAACATTGTCAAAGGCAGGAACCGGATGGTATGAAGCAGGGGCAAAGGCGGAGTGTATTACTGACGGTGATAAAAATATAGGATTTATAATTGAATCACCGGTATCAGGCATAAGTAAAGGAATTACCATAGATATCGGAAGCTTTCCAAAGAGACCGCCAAAGACTACGAGAGTAGAGATTACGGTAAGATACAGTGATATGGATAAATGCGTTATCAGTGTGGAAGATAAAGGCTTTGGAGATTTTTATAAGGCTTCCGGCAGAATTGTCAGTTATACTGTGGATATGAAGGAATATCTATAGTAGGAAATGGAGTGTTTATGAGCGGACTCAGATTATGTACAAAAACGGTGTCAAAACCATATTATATTGAGGAATTGAATATAAATTTATACTCTGTGGAAGAGATGGCGTATTATCTGTATAATAATGTATACCTCGTAAACAGAGAGTTTTTTGATGACAGACTGACAGAGTATATCAGGGAAGAATATAATATGCCGGAACTGGCAGAGCAGATAGAAAAAGGTCTTAAGTTCGGGGATACATATGCTGAACTGGTGATGATGGTTGTTAAGTCATCGGGATATTATGATAAGGATGAAATTGACGAATTACAGTATATTCTTGAGAAAATAGGGAACAAATCTGTTGATGAGAGAATGATTTTAAGAGCTGAACTGCTGATGAAGAAAGGCAAATATTCTAAAGCACACGATATATTAAAGAAAATAATGAAAAAGAACAGCCGCAGGGTTAATACTGAACTGATGCCCGGAGTATGGGAATCTCTTGGGATGATATGTGTCAGAAGATTTGATTATAACAGTGCGTCAGAATGTTTTGAAAAGTCCATAGAATTTGATATGAAGGAAGATGTGGCAGAAAAACTTATTATGACATATATATTATCAGACAGGATGGATGATGCTGTAAAAACAGCTCAAAAATCAGGAATATCTGATGAAAAGTTTGAGCGTATAAGAATAAGAATAAAAGAATGTCGGGAAGAAATAAAATCTGATGAGGAGTACAGGAAACTGACTGATACTGTGAAGTATAACGGAAGTACAAATCTTGAGGAATTTTATGCAGGTGTTAATGGCGTAATAAACACATGGAAGCAAGAGTACAGAGAGGAAATGGCATAAATATATGGGCATATTCAGAAGAAAGAAGAAAAACAGAATCGATACTTCGGAATATCCGGATGATAATGTATTGAAAATAGATGAGTTGTTTGGTACTCCACATTCAGAAGAAAACAAAACGGAGAATATAAGTGGGGATTCAAAACCTGATATTGTTCAGGAAAGAGTTGACAGTGAAAAAAATATTGCCGGAAATCCGTCATTAAGAAAACAGTATGTGGAAAACTGCTGCAGTCAGATGGTTGAAGCGGAAAAAAGGATTGATGAGGTTAAACAGGAATATCATATGGTAAATGCCTATATTACTGATGTTCAGATTATAGATTCGCTTCCAAAGCAGCAGAAGATTATTTTAGAGAATCTTGCAAAGAGAATAATTGTGTTCAACAATGACCGTGAAGAATGCGGAAAAAGCATGGGAAAGCTTACAGGCAGACAGTACAGTTATATATCAGGAAATGAAGATGAGATAAAAGAGGTAATTAACAAGCTGACAGAAGATGAGGCTTACTGTCAGTCAGTCAGAACCGATATGAGGTATCTTGATGGCGAAAAACTTGGTCTCAGGCTTGAACAGAAGGATTTAAACCGCCGTATAAACTCTATGGCACGTATTGCAAAAATTTCTTTCACTTTTTTTGCGGCACTGTTGTTTGCCATATGGGTATATTACTATTATACAAATGAGGATATAACGTACATGCTGTATGTGGCTGTCGGGGCAGGAATTGTCTTTGTTGCGGTTATCTTCGGAATACACCAGCGTTCATTAAGAGACATGAAATATGTGGAGGTCCGCCTGAATAAGGCAATTACCATGTTAAATAAACTTAAGCTTAAATATGTGAATGTGGCTTCGAGACTTGAATATATGTATGAGAAATATGACATAAAGAGTTCAAGGCAGCTTATAAAGACATGGAACGCATATGTGGGAGAAGAAAATAAAAAGAAGGTATACGCTAAAACTTCCCAGAAACTTTTAGAAGCAGAAGAGAGTCTTGTTACACAGCTTAAATCTCTGGGAATAAGAGATGCCGAGGTGTGGATATCGCAGACGGATGCCATAGTTGATAAGGGCGAAATGAAAAAGTTAAAGAGTAAGCTTGAAAAAAGAAGGGAAAAAGTAAAGGCAACCCTTGATTACAATATGGATGTGCTGGAGAAATCCAAAACAGCCATAAAGGATTTTATGAATAATAATAAAAAATATGCAAGAGAGATTGCCGATATAGTTGACAGTTATAGTGAGGACTAAAATTTTAAAAGTATACTATTGACAAAATCGGTATCTCAAATTAAACTATGAAAAGATAATAAAAATGCAGTGACAAAGAGGAGTAGAAATCAAACCCTCAAAGAGAGTGAGGTTCGGAGGCTGTAAGACCTTGCAGGAAGTGGATTTCGAAGGTAGCTTTTGAGCAGCGGGGCTGAAATACAACTGAGTAGGTTTCGACGGATTCGTCCACGTTACAGGATAAGATAAGTTAAAAGATAAAGGTGGTACCGCGTATATACGCCCTTTGCCGGAAAACCCGGTGAAGGGTTTTCTTATATCATAATATATTTATAAGAAAGGAAGAAAGAGATGGCTAAAGAACTCGAAAAAAATTATAATCCTGCCGAGATAGAGCAGAAATTATATGATAAGTGGATTAATAAGAAATATTTTCATGCGGAGGTGGACAGAAGTAAAAAACCATTTACTATTGTAATGCCGCCGCCAAATATTACAGGACAGCTTCATATGGGACATGCCCTTGACAACACATTGCAGGATATACTTGTCAGATATAAGAGAATGCAGGGATTTGATACATTGTGGGTACCGGGAACAGACCATGCATCTATAGCTACAGAGGCTAAAATTGTCGAGAAGATGCGTGAAGAAGGTATCACAAAAGAAGAGATAGGAAGAGAAAAATTCCTTGACCGTGCATGGGAATGGAAGAAACAGTATGGTGGAAGAATCGTTGCACAGTTAAAGAAAATCGGTTCATCATGTGACTGGGACAGAGAACGTTTTACAATGGATGAAGGCTGTAACAAGGCTGTCAAGGAAGTGTTTGTTAATCTTTATAACAAAGGACTTATATACAGGGGTGAGAGAATCATCAACTGGTGTCCTAAGTGTCTGACATCTATTTCAGATGCCGAAGTTGAATATGAAGATCAGGCAGGCCATTTCTGGCATTTAAGATATCCTCTCAAAGACGGAAGCGGATATATAAATCTTGCAACAACAAGACCGGAAACACTTCTCGGAGATACGGCTGTTGCAGTTAATCCTAATGATGAGAGATACAAAGACCTTGTAGGAAAGACTCTTATACTTCCTATAGTTCACAGAGAGATACCTATAATTGCAGATGATTATGTTGCCATGGACTTTGGAACCGGTGTGGTTAAGATTACACCTGCACATGACCCTAACGATTTTGAGGTAGGATTAAGACATAATCTTGAAGTTATAAATGTAATGACGGATGATGCAAAGATAGTTGACGATTATCCTAAATATGCCGGCATGGACAGATACGAGGCAAGAAAGGCAATCGTGGCTGACCTTGAGACAGAAGGAGCACTTGTAAAGATAGAAGATTACAATCATAATGTAGGAACATGTTACAGATGTCATACAACGGTTGAGCCGAGAGTTTCAAAACAGTGGTTTGTCAAGATGAAACCGCTTGCAGAGCCGGCAATAAAAGCAGTGCGCGAAGGAAAGACAAAATTTGTACCTGAACATTTTGATAAAACTTATTTCCACTGGATGGAGGGAATAAGAGACTGGTGTATATCAAGACAGCTCTGGTGGGGACATCAGATACCTGCATTTTACTGTGATGACTGTGGTGAAATGGTAGTAACAAAGGAAAAAGAGGCAGTTTGTCCGAAGTGTGGAAAGAAAATGAGACAGGATCCGGATACACTTGATACATGGTTTTCATCAGCATTGTGGCCATTCTCAACACTCGGATGGCCTGATAAGACAGAAGAACTTGATTATTTCTATCCTACAACGACACTCGTAACAGGATATGATATTATATTCTTCTGGGTAAGCCGTATGATATTCAGCGGACTTGAGCATGTGGGAGAAGTACCTTTTGATACAGTACTTATACATGGACTTGTAAGGGATTCACAGGGAAGAAAGATGAGTAAATCTCTTGGAAACGGTATAGATCCGCTTGAGGTTATTGATAAATATGGTGCAGATGCACTCAGATTTACACTTATTACAGGAAATGCACCGGGAAATGATATGAGATTTTACTGGGAAAAGGTTGAGGCAAGCCGTAACTTTGCAAATAAGGTATGGAATGCATCAAGATTTATCATGATGAATATGCCGGAAGATGATATCGAAAATGTTGATGTAAGTGAGCTTACGGACGCAGATAAGTGGATACTTTCAAAGGCAAATACCCTTGCTAAAGATGTTACGGAAAATCTTGATAAATATGAAATCGGTGTTGCAGCAGCAAAACTATATGATTTCATCTGGGAAGAGTTCTGTGACTGGTATATTGAAATGGTTAAACCGAGACTTTACAACGATGAGGATACAACAAAGAAGGCAGCACTTTATACACTTAAAGAGGTGCTTACTGTTTCACTTAAACTTCTTCATCCTTACATGCCGTTTGTAACAGAGGAGATATTCTGTACACTTCAGAATAAAGAGGAATCAATTATGATTTCAAAATGGCCTGAATATACAGAAGACAGACATTTTGCAGCAGAGGAAGAGGCTGTGGAGACAATTAAGGAAGCTGTAAGAAGTATAAGGAACGCAAGAGCGGGAATGAATGTTCCACCTAGCAGAAAAGCAAAGGTATATGTAGTATCTGATTCAGATAAGATTAGAGCAATATTTGAAAACGGAAATATATTCTTTGCAACCCTTTCTTGTGCAAGTGATGTAAAAATACAGGCAGATAAGAGCGGAATAGAGGAAGATGCCGTATCAGCAGTTATTCCCGGAGCAACAATTTATATGCCTTTTGCAGAGTTGGTTGACATAGACAAGGAAATAGAGCGTCTCAAAAAAGAAGAAGAGAGACTGAACAAGGAACTTGCCCGTGTAAACGGAATGCTTTCAAACGAAAAATTCATCAGTAAAGCTCCTGAAGCTAAGATAAATGAAGAAAAAGAAAAGAAAGCAAAATATGAGACAATGATGGAGCAGGTAAAAGCACAGCTTGCACATTTGCAGAAATAAAGTATGCCAAAGAGGCGGTGGGTCAGGCCACCGCCTTTTTCACTATAAGGTAAGACATATGGAGGTGTATAATGAATTTTATAAAAATTATATATAAAAACAAAATCAGGGTTATTACAGCAATAATGTTAGCAGTGGGAATTATAATGACTGCCAAAAATGGTATTACATTAATTAATTTTAAATATTTCAGTTATAAGATGGATGAACTTGACATTGACACACTTCACTCAGGTATGTGCGTAAGTGATGATCTGACATATACATACGGAAATATAAGAGCATTTATCAGCGGAATGAAGACAACATATGTATATGCCGTTGATGTTGGCAGTAAACATGACATGTATATGGAACTTATCGTAAGTGCGGAGGGAAAATATGCAGGAATACATGGGAAAATGGAGAATCTTCTTACTTATTTTCCGGGATATTACAGTGAACTGAACAGTGGACAGAAAGTTAAAATGTATGGGATAGTTGAGAAGGCTGATAAGAAAACATTTGCATATGAATATTTTACAAAAGCACTGGGAAAGACTGTGGATGAAATGAAATCCGATGTATCGACAGATTATATAATAAGAATGGTTGATACAGATGCTTACAGAGACAGAGTGTTTGGAGGGGCAGGACTTATATTTGCAGGAGTTACGGTAGAAATATATTCACGATGGAAGAAAAAAAGAGAGGAGCAACAGGATGAAGAGGAATTGTAGTTTGGAAGAAATATCAGATGGAAGACTGTATTCCATAAATGACATGGTCAGGGCGGACTGTCAGGACTGTAAGGGATGTTCGGACTGCTGTAAGGGAATGGGTGAAAGTATAGTACTTGATCCATATGATGTATACAGGTTAAAAAAAGGACTCAATACGGATTTCAACGGATTGCTTTCTACATGTATGGAACTTAATGTTTTTGACGGAATAATTCTTCCGAATCTCCGGCTTTCCGGCAAGGACGAGAAATGCACATTTTTAAATGCGCAGGGAAGATGTGATATTCACCAGTTCAGACCGGGCATATGCAGACTGTTTCCACTTGGAAGATACTATGAAAATGGCGGACACAAATATTTTTTGCAGATATATGAATGTACGAATAAAAGCAGAAGTAAAATAAAGGTGTCTAAGTGGATTGATACACCGGAACTTAAGACACATGAAAAATATATTGATGAATGGCATTATTTTTTGAAAGCAATCCAGTATAATGCAGCAAAAGTAAGTGAATCAGATTTAAAAAATATAAATATGTATATTTTAAATCAATTTTATGTTACAATGTCGGTTAATGAGAATTTTTATCAGGTATTTTGCGAAAAACTGAAATGCGCAAAAGAAAGTTTAAATTCCATAACAGACATTTAAACATGAAAAGAGGAAATAAAATATAATGACACTTGCAGAGTTGAAACCGGGGATGAGTGCGGTTATTGGCAAAATTGACGGGGAAGGAGCACTCAGAAGACATTTTCTTGACATGGGCATTATACCGGGAACGGAAGTTGCACTGATAAAAGTTGCACCGATGGGAGATCCGATGGAGCTGCGTATCAGAGGTTATGAACTTACTATCAGAAATGATGATGCAAAAAAAATTCAGGTAGAAAATGTTACGAATGTCATCAAAGAAAAAACACATAATGCGTCTAAAAGTAAAGTAAAACATCCGGGACTTGGTGAAATGGATGAGTATCATGTAAAAAGACGCGGAGATGAATTAAAAGATGGAGAATTGATTACATTTGCACTGGCGGGAAATCAGAATTGTGGTAAGACAACACTTTTTAATCAGCTTACAGGATCGAATCAGCATGTCGGAAATTTTCCGGGAGTTACGGTTGACAGAAAGGACGGACAGATAAGAAATTATCCAAACACACTTGTAACAGATTTACCGGGAATATATTCAATGTCACCATATACAAGTGAGGAGATTGTTACAAGACAGTTCCTTCTTGATGATAGACCGAGAGGAATTATAAATATTATAGATGCAACGAATATAGAGCGGAATCTTTATCTGACAATGCAACTTATAGAACTTGATATTCCAATGGTTCTTGCACTTAACATGATGGATGAAGTCAGGGAAAATGGTGGAACCATATTGATCAATGAACTTGAAGCTGCACTTGGAATTCCGGTTATACCGATATCAGCTGCAAAAAATGAAGGTATAGATGAATTGATTGATCATGCAATTCATGTTGCAAAATACAGGGAACGCCCGGGAAGAACTGATTTTTGTGATGCAAATGGTGCAGATGGTGGAGCAGTACACAGATGTCTTCATTCTATTATGCATCTTATAGAAAATCATGCACATTATTATAAAATACCAACCAGATTTGCAGCCAGTAAACTGGTGGAGGGGGATAATATAATACTTGAAAAACTGAACCTTGATGATAATGAGAAGGAGACGCTGGAACACATTATAAGCCAGATGGAAGTCGAAGGTGAAATGGACAGAGAGGCAGCTCTTGCAAATATGAGGTTTTCGTTTATCGAAAAAGTATGTGATGCAGTTGTTGTAAAGAAGGGTGAGAGTAAGGAAAGAATAAGGAGCCGGAGGATAGACAGTATACTTACCGGAAAATACACGGCACTTCCAATGTTTGCGGTTATTATGGCGGCGGTGTTCTGGCTGACATTCGGTGCAGTCGGAAAGTGGCTGTCTGATCTTATGGCAGTTGGAATAGAATGGTTTACACACATATGTGATGTAGGACTTACACGGTATGGAATAAATCCGGTGGTTCATTCTATGATAATAGATGGTATATTTGCAGGAGTGGGAAGTGTGTTAAGTTTCATGCCGGTTATAGTTACGCTGTTCTTTTTTATGTCTATACTTGAAGATAGCGGATATATGGCAAGAGTGGCATTTGTGATGGATAAATTGTTGAGAAAAATAGGATTGTCAGGGCGTAGTTTTGTTCCTATGCTTATCGGATTTGGATGTTCTGTTCCGGCTATAATGGCAACGAGAACGCTTCCGTCTGAGAGAGACAGAAAGATGACAATTCTGCTGACACCGTTTATGAGCTGTTCAGCAAAACTACCGATATATGCTTTTCTGACAGCGGCATTTTTTCCAAATCATGGAGCAATAGTAATGATTGGCTTGTATTTTTCGGGAATTATTATAGCTATATTGTATGCACTGCTATTAAAAAATACAAAGTTTCGGGGAGAACCGGTTCCGTTTGTGATGGAACTTCCTAATTACCGGTTTCCGAGTGCGAGAAATGTGGCACAGCTCGTCTGGGAAAAAGCAAAGGACTTTATAACGAAAGCCTTTACTATAATATTTCTTGCAACAATTATAATATGGTTTTTGCAGAACTTTGATACAAGACTTAATGTTGTCACGGATTCGGCAGACAGCCTGTTAGCAGATATAGGCGGAATTATTGCACCTTTATTTGCACCACTCGGATTAAATGACTGGAGAATATCAACAGCACTTATTACCGGATTTACGGCAAAGGAGAGTGTTGTAAGTACGTTGACAGTACTTGCTGGAAACGGAATAGATAAAATACTTACACCATTCACGTCACTTGTGTTTTTGGTATTCACACTCTTATATACGCCATGTGTTGCGGCAATCACGGCAGTCAGAAGGGAACTTGGAAAATCCTGGGCAGTCATAGTGGTGTTTTTACAGTGCTTTATTGCATGGGTAATGGCATTTGCCGTACATATTATCGGTATGATTGCCGGCTTTTAGTGTATGGTTTAATATTAAATTATGCATCCAAATAAGTACATAAAATATAGTTTACAAGGTTTGGAAAAAATGATAAAATTTTGTCAATAGAGGGCTTTTATGCCCAAAGAAAAAGGAGGATATTAAAATGCCTAGAGCAAAACAATCAATGGATGGTAATACAGCCGCAGCTCATGTTGCTTATGCATACACAGAAGTAGCAGCTATTTACCCTATCACACCTTCAAGCCCTATGGCTGATTCAGTTGATCAGTGGTCAGCAGCAGGACAGAAGAACATTTTTGGAAATCAGGTTAAAGTAGTAGAGATGCAGTCAGAAGCAGGTGCAGCAGGAACAGTTCACGGTTCTCTTGCATCAGGAGCATTAACTACAACATTTACAGCATCACAGGGTCTTCTTCTTATGATCCCTAACATGTATAAGATTGCCGGTGAGCAGTTACCTTGCGTATTCGATGTATCAGCACGTACAGTAGCTACACAGTCACTTAACATTTTTGGTGATCACAGTGATGTATATGCATGTCGTCAGACAGGTTTCGCAATGCTTGCTGAAACAAACCCACAGGAAGTTATGGATTTAAGCCCTGTTGCACATCTTGCAGCATTAGAGGGAAAAGTTCCATTCATCAACTTCTTTGATGGTTTCCGTACATCTCACGAGATTCAGAAGATTGAGAAATGGGATTATGAAGATCTTAAAGAAATGTGTAACATGGATGCAGTTAAGGCATTCAGAAATCATGCTCTTAATCCTGAGAAACCTGCTATGCGTGGTTCTCATGAGAACGGTGACGTATTCTTCCAGCATCGTGAAGCATGTAACTCAGCTTATGACGCATTACCGGCAGTTGTTGAGAAGTACATGAAGAAGATTAATGATAAGCTTGGTACAGATTATGACTTATTCAATTACTATGGAGCAGAGGACGCTGACAGAGTAATCATTGCTATGGGTTCTATCTGTGACGTTGCAGAAGAAGTTATCGATTACTTAACAGCTAAGGGTGAGAAAGTCGGTCTTATCAAAGTTCGTTTATATCGTCCTTGGGTATCATCAGCACTCCTTAAGGTTCTTCCTAAGACAGCTAAGAAAGTTGCTGTTCTTGACCGTACAAAAGAGCCTGGATCACTTGGTGAGCCACTTTACCTTGATGTTGCAACAACACTTCGTGAAGCAGGACTTAACGATGTAATTCTTACAGGTGGACGTTACGGACTTGGATCTAAGGATACACCTCCTTCATCTGTATTTGCTATTTACAAAGAACTTGAGAAAGATGCTCCAAAGGCACGTTTCACAGTTGGTATCGTAGATGATGTTACTAACTTAAGCTTACCTGAGGTTAAACCGGCACCTATCACATCAGCACCGGGAACAAAAGAATGTAAGTTCTGGGGTCTTGGTGGAGACGGTACAGTTGGTGCTAACAAGAACTCTACAAAAATTATCGGTGATCATACAGATAAATATATTCAGGCATACTTCCAGTATGACTCAAAGAAAACAGGTGGTGTTACTATCTCTCATCTCAGATTTGGTGACAATCCTATCAAGAGTCCATACTACATTAACCAGGCTGACTTCGTTGCCTGTCATAACCCATCATACATCACAAACGGATTCAAGATGGTACAGGATGTTAAGCCGGGCGGAGTATTCATGATTAACTGCCAGTGGTCAGACGAAGAATTAGATCAGCATATGCCTGCTGAATCTAAGAAATATATTGCAGATAACAATATTCAGTTATACACAATCAATGCTATCGACAAGGCTATTGAAATTGGTATGGGTAAACGTACAAATACAATCCTTCAGTCAGCATTCTTCAAATTAGCAGACGTTATGCCTATAGATCAGGCTATTGAATATATGAAGGCAGCTGCTAAGAAGTCATACAGCAAGAAAGGTGATGCTGTAGTAGAGATGAACTATAAAGCTATCGACGCAGGTGTTGATGCTGTACATAAAGTAGAGGTTCCGGCTTCATGGTCAAATCCTTCTGCTGATGCTCCTGCAAAAGAGCTTACAGGTCGTCCAGAGACAGTTAAGATGGTTAAAGAACTTCTTCAGCCTATATCATTAATGGATGGTGACAGCCTTCCTGTATCAGCATTCAAGGATATTGCAGACGGACAGTTCGAGACAGGTGCTTCTGCATACGAGAAACGTGGTACAGCAGTTATGGTTCCTGAGTGGGATGCAGATACATGTGTTCAGTGTAACAGTTGTGCATTTGTCTGTTCACATGCAACAATTCGTCCATTCATCTTAGATGAGGGTGAAGTAAAGGCAGCTCCATCACAGATTAAGCTTGCTGATTCTAAGCATGCAACAGGTGAGGGAATGAAGTTTACAATGAGCGTATCTCCATTAGACTGTATGGGATGTGGTGAGTGTATCACAGTCTGTCCTGCAGCAGCTAAGGGTGCTCTTAAGATGGTTCCACAGGAGACACAGTCTGAGCAGCAGCCGGTATTTGATTACCTTGTAGCTAACGTAAGCAAGAAGGGAATCAAACCTGCATTTACAGATGCAACTCCTATCGGTTCTCAGTACAACCAGCCACTCCTTGAGTTCTCAGGAAGCTGTGCAGGATGTGCAGAAACATCATACGCAAGATTAGTTACACAGTTATTTGGTGAGCAGATGTATATCTCAAATGCAACAGGATGTTCTTCAATCTGGGGTGGTCCTGCAGCTACATCACCATATACAGTAAATAAAGATTCTAAGAAGGGACCGGCATGGGCTAACTCATTGTTCGAAGATAACGCAGAGCATGGATTAGGTTTATATGTAGGTCAGAAATATATCCGTGATGAAGCTATCGCAGCAGCAGAAGCTTGTGCAACTTCAGACAAGGCATCTGCAGAGCTTAAGGCAGCATTTGATAAATTCATGGAAACTAAAGAAGATACAAAGGCAAACAGCGCAGCAACAGATGCACTTGTAGCAGAACTTGAGAAAGCTGCAGCAGCAGGTTGCGATAATGCTAAGGCAGCACTTGATAAGAAGAACTACCTCTCTAAGAAGTCTGTATGGATCTTCGGTGGAGACGGATGGGCTTATGATATCGGTTTCGGTGGACTTGATCATGTACTTGCATCAGGTGAGAATGTAAACGTTATGGTATTTGATACAGAGATGTACTCTAATACAGGTGGACAGGCTTCTAAGGCTTCTAACATCGGTGAGGTTTGCCAGTTCGCAGCAGCAGGTAAAGAAATCGGTAAGAAGAGTCTTGCAGAGATAGCTATGAGCTATGGTTATGTATATGTAGCACAGATAGCACTTGGTGCTAACCCTGTACAGGCTGTTAAGGCTATTGCAGAAGCAGAAGCTTACAACGGACCATCACTTATCATTGGTTATGCTCCTTGCGAACTTCACGGTATCGCTAAGGGTGGAATGAACCACTGCCAGGATGAGATGAAGAAGGCTGTTAAGGCTGGATACTGGAACTTATTCTCATTCAACCCTGCTCTTAAGGCAGAAGGAAAGAATCCATTTACACTCACATCAAAAGAGGGTGACGGATCATACCAGGATTTCCTTAACAATGAAGCACGTTATACACGTCTCATTAAGCCATTCCCAGAAAGAGCTGAGAAACTCTTCAGCGAATCAGAGAAGGCAGCTAAAGAGCGTTATGAGCATTTATTAAAGTTAGTAGAGCTTTATAAATAATTTGAATATCCATTAGATTACTTAAGGAGCATTGATCACTTTGAAAGAAGGGTCAATGCTCTTTATATTTACTCGGGCAGCAAACAAACCGTGTTTCTCATAGTTGTCTAACAGCTAAAATTCTGATATAATCAATAAGATAGCGTATAGTGGCTATAATAAAAGGAAAAGGCAGGTGAAATATGTGTTAAATATATACAGAACAGATGAATCAATATTGCACACCATGAAAAATTTTGAAGGTGGTGTATGGATACAGCTTGTTAGTCCGACAAGCAAAGAAATAAGCATTGTTGCGGAACAGTTTGGCCTTGAGGTGAATGATGTCTCGGCGGCACTGGATGATGAGGAGAGTTCCCGTATAAGTCTTGAGGACGGTTATACACTTATACTTGTGGATATTCCTACACCTGAAGTAAGACATCAGAAAACCATGTATACAACTATTCCGTTGGGTATAATTTTAACACAGGATGTTATTATCACCGTATGCCGGGAAGATACACCTATATTACAGTATTTTGTGAATTCTCGTGTAAAGGAATTCAGCACTAAGAAGAGATTGAGATTTATATATCAGATATTGTTTAAATCAGCAGCGACATATCAGGTAAATCTTAGAACCATTGACAAGAAAAGAACAGAAGTGGAAGAGAGAATGGATGGAGATACACAGGACATGGACCTTATCGAGCTTCATGAACTGGAATCCACACTTGTGTACTTTGAGACTTCGCTCAGAGCCAACGTTATAGTGCTTGACAGATTGAAAAGATATAAGAGACTGGAGCAGTATCCAGAAGATATGGACATTTTAGAGGATGTATTTGTCGAATACCAGCAGGCTATTGAGATGACATCCATATACAGAAATGTCATAGATGGTACAAGACAGCTTCTTTCATCTGTCATAGATAACAGACTTAATAATGTTATGAAGTATCTCACTTCTATAACTATAGTTATGGCGATACCGACAATAATATCGGGTATATACGGAATGAATGTCGCAGGAAAATGGATGCCGTTGTCAACGACACCATATGGATTTGGAATTATATGTGTTATTATATTGGTGATATGCCTTATAACACTGCGTATATTAAGAAAGAAAAAGATGCTTTAATACACGGTTCAGAATGGAGGATACAGATGAACAACATAATATCAAAACTTTTAATTTACGGAGACATGCCGGAGGATTCTATATTAATGAGTCTGGCAGATGTGTGCAGGCAGGTAAAATCGGACAGATACAACAAAGATGAGCTTATAACACAGGTGTATAAGCAGGTGAAAAAACTTCTTGTTGTGGCAACGGATTATGGGTTTGACAAAAATCTCTGGCAGAATTATCTTACATTTATCATAATAACGGATGAAAATCCATTTAGCATAACATGTGAGAAGGTCGGTGCAAATGATGGAAGTGTAAATTATTTTGCAAAAAATGATTTTAAGGCATTTAGGGATTTATTTCACTATGACTTTTCGGAAGTAGAAACAGCACTTGGAATAGACTGCTTTAGCAGATTATCAGAGTATAAGGCGATAGGCAAGCCGGAGTTAATGTATAATAAAAATGTCAGCGAAAAAGTTATATCACTCAGTGACAAGCTGGCATCCGCAAAGGATGAGAACGAATTCTTTGACTATGTAACAGAATTTTACAGAGATTACGGAGTGGGAATGTTCGGACTTAATAAGGCATTCAGAATAGTGGCGGATGAAAGTGCCAACAGAGTTATATTTAAGCCGATAAACAACATGGACAGAGTTATGCTTGATGACCTTATCGGTTATGAAATCCAGAAGAAGAAACTTGTCGATAATACAAAGGCATTTGTTGAAGGCAGAAAGGCAAATAATGTATTGCTGTTTGGTGACAGCGGAACGGGTAAATCTACAAGTATCAAGGCAATTGTAAATGAATATTATGATCAGGGCCTTAGAATGATAGAAATATATAAACATCAGTTTAAGGATCTGTCAAATGTTATCGCACAGATAAAGAACAGAAATTATAAATTTATTATATATATGGATGACCTGTCATTTGAGGAATTTGAGATAGAATACAAGTTCCTGAAGGCAGTTATAGAGGGCGGAGTAGAAACAAAGCCTGAGAACATACTTATATATGCAACATCAAACAGAAGACATCTTATAAAAGAAACATGGAATGACAGAAGTGATGTCGAGAGTGATAATGGAATGCACCGTTCAGACACAATGGAGGAAAAATTATCACTTGTCAACAGATTTGGTGTTACCATTAATTACTCTAAACCTAGCCAGAAGGAATATTTTAACATAGCTACAGAACTTGCAAGAAGAGCAGGTGTTAAGATGAGTGATGAAGATATATGTAAGGAAGCGAATAAATGGGAGCTCAGCCATGGTGGTATATCAGGAAGAACCGCACAGCAGTTCGTAAATTATCTTGTGGGACAGGAAATGTAGATTAAAGAAAGGAAGGCTCAGATGAACAGATTTAGATTACCATATTGTATGACCGTGGAGGAAGGCATATTTGAACGTGTGGACGAAGTTATTTCAGAATTTATTCCGGGCGTGGGTATGCAGAAGGCAATAATAGTTACAGAGGAGAATCTGAAGAATATATTTGGAAAATGTCTTGATGAAATATCAAGGGACTTTAAAAACAGTGAGATTTTTCTTGTAAATAAGAGTTCATATGATGACGCAGTCGATTTAGGAAAATATATATGTATGAATGATATTCAGGTTGTCATAGGATTTGGTGGCGGAATGGTGCTTGATATGGCTAAATTTGCTGCATTTATAAGTAAAACAAAGTATATATGCCTTCCTACAACCCTCAGTAATGACAGTCTTGCATCACCGTTTGCGGTACTCGGAACGGATAACGGGGCAAGAAAAACATTTGGATGTAAGATACCGTCATGTATAATAGTTGATGTGGACGTTATAATGGGTACGCCTGAGAGTCAGCTTAAGTCAGGTATAGGCGATACCATATCAAAATATACGGCATTGTATGACTGGAAATATGGCTGTTCAAAGGGTGACGGAAAGTTGGATGATTTCGCATATATGATATCTGAAATGGCACTTAATTCGGTTGTATATCATGAAAACAAATCATTAAAGAGTAAAAGCTTTATAATGGCACTCACAGAAGCACTTGTAATGGGCGGACTGTCAATGGAGATTGCCGGTTCATCAAGGCCAAGCAGTGGTTCAGAGCATTTATTCTGTCATTCTCTGGAAGAATATCATCCTGAGATAAAGATATCACATGGAATGGCGGTGGCAATGGGAAGTATAGCGGCAAGCATATTTCAGGGAAGAGATGATATGAAAGTTATAAACATACTTAAATCCTACGATATTGATTACAATCCTCAAAGTTATGGAATAACAAAGGGAATATTTATAGATGCATGGCAGAGAGCTGAATCTACAAGAAAAAACCGTATCACTATATTAAATGATACGGTTTTGGATTCTGAATGGTTAAGTGAAATATATGACAGAATGTCAAATTAACATAAGTCAATAAACATCTGGTGAATGGTTGTGTCATCATTTAATTCAGGATGAAAAGCCACACCAATCTGATTTTTATATTTCACACCGACAATTTTATCGTCAACAACGGACATTATTTCAACGTCCGGTGAAGCGGTTTCCACATAAGGAGCGCGTATGAAAGTCATAGGTACATTTTCATGTGTACCGAAAGAGGAAGTAGTAAAAAAGCTTCCGAGTTGTCTTCCATAGGCGTTTCTTTTTACTGTTACGGGAAGAGTGGCAAGATGTGAAACACTGTCATTTGCAATATTTTCTGCCAGAAGAATTAATCCGGCACAGGTTGCAAGTGTAGGAAGTCCTGATTCAATCCTGCTTTTTAGAATGTCATACATTCCAAGTTCACGTATAAGCTTCCCCTGGGTGGTGCTTTCACCACCGGGAAGAATGAGACCATCAAAGTCACGGTTTAAATCCTCTTTTTTTCTGATTTCAAAAGAAGAAACATTTAGTTTTTCAAGCATTTTTGCATGTTCAATGAAAGCACCCTGAACAGCCAGTATACCAATATTCATACTAATCCTCTTACTTTCCACGTTCAGCCATAAGAAGGGCTATTTCCTGCTCGTTTATACCAACCATTGCTTCACCTAAATCTTCTGAAAGTTTAGCAAGCATATCTGCATCAGTAAAGTTTGTTACTGCTTTTACGATAGACTGGGCACGTTTTTCAGGGTTTCCTGATTTGAATATACCTGAACCTACGAATACACCTTCAGCACCGAGCTGCATCATAAGAGCTGCATCAGCAGGAGTTGCAACACCGCCGGCCGCAAAGTTTACAACAGGGAGCTTGCCGTTTTCATGTACATACAGTACAAGGTCATAAGGTACACGTAAAGTTTTAGCTGCTTCAAAAAGTTCATCCTCACGCATTGAAACGAGTTTAGCCATCTCACTGTTCATCATACGCATATGACGTACAGCCTGAACAACGTCTCCTGTACCCGGCTCACCCTTTGTTCTTATCATTGATGCACCTTCGTTGATTCGTCTGAGTGCTTCGCCAAGGTCTTTAGCACCGCATACAAATGGAACTTTGAACTTTGTCTTATCAATGTGATATACATCATCAGCAGGAGAGAGAACTTCGCTCTCGTCTATGTAATCGATTTCGATTGCCTGAAGAACCTGGGCTTCTGCAAAGTGACCTATACGGCATTTAGCCATTACAGGAATACTTACGGCTTCCTGAATACCCTTTATCATCTTAGGGTCACTCATTCTTGATACACCGCCTGCAGCTCTTATATCAGCAGGAATTCTCTCAAGAGCCATAACAGCACATGCTCCGGCTGCCTCTGCGATTTTTGCCTGCTCAGGTGTAGTAACGTCCATTATAACGCCACCCTTTAACATCTGTGCCAGTTCCTTGTTTAATCCGTATCTTTCATTCATAGTAATATCTCCATTCTGCAGACACTGTAAACGTGTCTTTACTTTTTATTTTTTTAGAGTATAATTGATAACTGGACATGTTAAAATGTCCAAATCAGAAAAAAAAGACAATGTCAGATGGAGGAAAAATAAAAACAGTGCTTACATATTCATTGGAAAACATAGGGTCAGATAAGCTGTATGAATATCTGTATAAGAGAATAAAGAAAGATATAGAAGATAAACATCTGGCAGCAGACGATAAATTGCCGTCAAAGAGAGAATTTGCTAAAAACCTTGGGGTCAGTATTATTACCGTGGAGACGGCATATTCACAGCTTATGGCGGAGGGATATATATATTCGGTTGACAGGAAAGGTTTTTTTGTGGCAAAGATAGAGGATAAGATGCCGCAGAATAAAGAGAGAAAAAAGAAATGTAATATTACTCATAAAAATAAAAGAGAATATTTTGCTGACTTTGTTACAAATACAGTGTCAGTTGATGATTTTCCATTTTCAACCTGGATGAAACTTTTAAAGGAAATGACGATGGACACGGATAAAAGCAGTCTGTTACTTGCATCATCCGTTTCAGGAGTGAAAGAGTTAAGAGAGGCAATAGCATCACATCTGTATAATTTCAGAGGTATGGAGGTTGAACCGGAGCAGATAATAATAGGAGCCGGAACAGAATACCTTTACAGTGTAATAGTAAAGCTTCTTGGAAGAGACATGACATTTGGAATAGAAAATCCCGGATATAAAAGAATATCCCAGATATATAAAAGTAACGGGGTGAAGGTTGAGCATATTGATATGGATGCTGAGGGTGTAGTACCGCATAAAGTTGAAAAATCCGGTGTTGATGTGCTTCATATATCGCCGTCACACCATTATCCCACAGGTATAGTCATGCCTATAGGCAGAAGGTATGAGCTGCTTGGATGGGCAGCAAAGGACGAAAAAAGATATATTATAGAAGATGATTATGACTGTGAGTTCAGACTTTACGGAAAACCGGTTCCTGCGCTGCAGAGCGTTGACAGGATGGATAAGGTGATCTATGTAAATACATTTTCAAAGAGTCTTGCACCGACATTCAGAATAAGTTATATGGTTCTGCCGGTACCGCTTGTAAAGGAATATTATGATAAGCTGGGATTTTATTCATGTACTGTATCGGCATTTGAACAGTATACACTTGCAAGATTCATAACAGAGGGATACTTTGAGCGCCATATAAACAGAATGAGGAATCATTATAGAAATCAGAGGGATATAATAGTATCTGCCATAAAGAAAAACGGATTATCAGACTGGGTGGAAATAAAAAATGCGGATGAAGGACTTCATATGGTTCTGGAAATAAAGAAGAATATATCAGACGAGTTGTTAAAAACAAAGGCATTGTCAAATAATATAAATATAGCATGTCTGTCTGAATATTATCAGAATCATACCTGTGACAGACATGCCATTATATTGTCATATTCGGGAGTGCAGACCGACAGAATCAGTCAGGCACTTGATATATTATTTGACTGTATTAAGGAATCAGTTCTTGAATAAGTCAACTATCATATGAAACAGCCATCTTACAATGGCAAAAACTATAAACATTGCAAGAAATCCAGCAACGCCTGATAATATATCAGCAAATTCCATGTTACCCGTACCGGTAACTTTCTGTCCGATTTCTATGGAAAATGTTATGACTATGATAACGGTAAAAACATATATCCATGTGATTACGAGGATATGATTTTTGCTGAGAGCCTTAAACAGCGGATATATAATCATTAAAAGAAACATGCCAAGAATACCGATTACCAGAAAATGAAGCTGTTTGTCATCAAGAACGGTTTCGCAGCTGTCATTAAAGGTAAGTATTTTATTATGTATTTTGGCAATTATTTCGACTATCCAATATAGAAAATCACCCATTATTACACCACCTTTCAGAGATGAGTATAATGATATGGGTTAAAAAAGTCAATCAAAAACAGATATTTAGTGATAAAACAGGAAAGAGAGGAAGAGACAAATGAAAGACAGTGAAAATTCTTTGGGAACTGCACCGGTTGCCGGTCTGTTAAAAAAGTTTGCAATACCTAGTATAATAGCCATGCTTGTAAGTGCGTTATACAATATTGTCGATCAGTTTTTCATAGGAAGAAGCGTTGGTCCGCTTGGAAATGCCGCAACCAATGTAGCGTTTCCGCTTAGTACATCATGTGTAGCGATAGCACTTCTTATGGGAATAGGAGGTGCGGCTGCATTCAATCTGGAGATGGGAGCAGGACACGGCAAGAAAGCCATACATTATATAGGAAATGCGATAACCATGCTTATAACATGTGGAGTGATATTGTGCATTATAGTTCAGTTATTTCTTACACCGATGTTAAAATTTTTCGGTTCACCGGACAGCGTGCTTGGATATGCCAAAACATATACATCCATAACATCATTTGGATTTCCGTTTCTTATATTGGCGACAGGTGGAGGACATCTTATAAGAGCTGATGGAAGTCCGAAGTTTACAATGATGTGTAATCTTTCCGGAGCCGTTATAAATACGATTCTTGATCCCATACTTATATTTGGATGCGGTATGGGGATGGCGGGTGCTGCGATAGCGACTGTAGCAGGTCAGATATTTTCCGGAGCACTTGCAATATATTATTTTATGCATTTTAAAACAGTGGAGCTGACTAAGGAACATCTCTTAGTTAAGTGGGAGTATTTAGGAAGACTTGTAGCGCTTGGCGCTTCACCGTTTTTTAATCAGATTGCCATGATGATAGTACAGATAGTTATGAATAAATCACTTACTTATTATGGTGCCTTATCATCATATGGCGGTGATATTCCACTTGCGTGTGCAGGCATTATAACAAAGGTAGGTATGGTATTCTTTTCGATAGTCATAGGTATATCACAGGGATTGCAGCCGATTGTCAGCTTTAATTATGGTGCGGGCAGGCGTGACAGGGTAAAAGAGGCATTATTGCTTGCACTAAAGGCGGGATTTATAATATCTGTAGTGGCATTTCTGATGTTCATACTTATACCTAGACAGATTATAGGACTGTTTGGTTCGGGAAGCGCAGAATATTACAGATTTGCCGTTTTATATTTTAGAATATTTTTGTTTTTTACATTTATAAATTTCATTCAGCCAATATCATCGAATTTTTTTACGGCAATTGGAAAACCGTACAAGGGAATATTTCTCTCGCTTACAAGACAGATATTATTCCTGCTTCCGCTTATACTTATACTGCCACTTATAATGGGAATAGACGGTATAATGTATGCGGGACCGTGTGCGGATCTGGTGGCAGGTATAGTGGCAGGAATAATGACCTATAAAGAAATTAAAAATATGTAGTAGTTAGAATAAATATTTTTCTATAAATTTTGCCACACCATCGTTTTCATTACTGTCGGTAGTGTGGGTTGCGATATCTTTTATGTCAGCTATGGCATTTGATACGGCAACACTGACTCCGCAGAGTTTCATCATGTCGAGGTCGTTTGTGTCATCACCGAATGCAGCAATATTCCCGGTGGGGATACCGGTGACCTCGGCAAGCTTTTTTAAAGCACCGGCTTTTCCGGCATTTTTTGCCATGAAAGCATATCTGTTTTCATTTCTGTATGAGAGATAACGGCAGTCAAACCTGTTACATATTTCTTCTGCAAGTTCAGGGGATGAACATTCCATTACGATTTTAAATGTAGGAAGCTTTAACGGTTCATTGAAAGTTACGGTATATGACGGACTTTCGCATCCGGTAAGCGTTACCTGACGCTCAGCGGGATACTGCCTGAAAATTCCATTATCATTTACAATGGAAATATAACATCCCGGATTCTCTTTTTTTATCATATTCAATATTTCATTTGACAATTCCGTGTCCATATAAAAACCGAATAAAAGCTTTCCATTACAAAAAGTCATGGTGCCATCATTGGTTATCTGATAGTCAGGAAGTATCCTGTCGGTAAAAGGTGTTATACCGGTTATATACCTTGCAGTGGCAACAGAAGTTTTTATACCATAATCCGGACATTTTCTGAATATGGCGGCCGTATAGTCAGATATCGATTTATCATTTCTTAAAAGAGTATTATCAAGGTCAGTGACAATAAGTTTAATATCCATAAGTTTTCCTCCTCTTATATAGGGGTAGTGTCAAGTTTACTACCTTATTTTTTATTAAAAACCTTTATTTTAGGGAGTTTGCAAACAAAAAGAGCATTGACCTCCCTTTTGTGGTATAATAT
>CACWRR010000017.1 GCA_902763335.1 uncultured Lachnospiraceae bacterium
TGATTGTCAAGAGTTTTTTGATAAAAAAGTGGGGGATTTTATAAAAAATGGAATCTGAAAGCCTTATAGAATGGGGCTTAGAGATTCCGAGAGATTATTATTATGTTGAGGAGGAGAGTGAATGAGTAAAAGTAAAATAATCAGAATAATATGCAGTATACCATTGGTGTTATCATTAACAGCGTGTATTGTAAGCATGTTTACAGGGGTCAATGTTTCTCTGTTTGGGGTGGATGATGTTCAGTATGGAATTAAAGCCTTCATTTTGATGGTAATATTTCATTGGGTGATATTTTGGTGGTTATACATTATTTGTATTGCAGGGATTATTGTGACAACAATAATGATTATCAAAAATAAGAAGAATAATATTGGTCAGAAATGATAGGGGTTGATTATGCAAGAAAAGCAACAGCCCATCTTTTTTGCTTGACAGCATATTTATGCATTTATATAATGATTTTATAGGGAATGCGGAAAGGAGTTTAGTCAAATGAAAAATGTAAAAAAGTAATGAAAAAAACGTCTGCCCTCTTTGCGTTTGCACTGGTGTTTCTGGCAATGCTTATCATGGGTTCCACAGAGGCAGAAGCCAAGACGTCAACACTGCATACGTTTTTTAAGCAGGAGGGAGACGGTCTGAAGTATGGATTTAAGGATGACAAAGGGAAAGTCGTCGTGAAGGCGAAGTATTGGGAAGCAGGACATTTCTCAGAGGGATTGTGCCCCGTATCCTACGATGGAAAACAATGGTTCTATATTAACACAAAGGGAAAGAAAGTATTCGACATTGATAGCACAGGAGAGAATTACTGGACTGCCGGCAATTATATAGACGGTGTTGCCATTATCGCGGTTAATGATGCCACATCGGGGACATACTTAATCGATAAAACCGGTAAAAAATTAACGGTCAATGATTATCGTTATATTAAGAGACTGGACAATGGTTACTTTGATGCGACTTCGAATGATGATACGCACAGTATTCTGAATAAAAAGGGAAAGGTTCTGATTGCTTCATGTCCGGGATCACCGGAGCGTGTGACAAATTATGGATTCCTGTTTACATTCGACGGTGGAGAAAAGTCTGTCTACAATATGAAGGGTAAGCAGATTCTAAGCACGACCGTGGGAGAGTATACGCTGGTTGATAATGCGGTGTGGTTTGCAAAGAAGGAAAATGCAGACAAAACAGTATATAACTGGTCAGGACAAAAGATCGGTAAAGTAGTCAAAAGTGTTACGCTTGATAATACGGTTGAATGTTATAACATACCAGAAAATAAACTGCATGTTGCACGTAATAAGAGCAGAAAATATGGTTTTGTTGACTGTAAGGGTAAATTCGTGATTAAGCCTGTGTATAGGTGGGCAGGTGAATTCCGGGATGGTGTAGCACTTGTCGAGAAGGGAACGGCAAGCTCTCAACAGAAGTATCTGATCAATACAAAAGGGAAGACGATTCTCAAATTTTCCAAGCAGGTCGGTGTCATCAGATTTGCAAGTAAATATCTATATCTTGAAAAGACAAATCCGTCAAATCCAAATAAACCACTGACAGCACTTGTGAACCTCAAGGGAAAGTATGTTATGAAGTTTGGCAAGGCAAGTGATTTTGGATACATGGGGTACATAGGATTAAACGGGCGCAATAAGGAATATATACCGTTTGAACAGAAGGGAAAATGGGGTGTGATCTCCGGTGACACAGGAAAAGTCATTATTCCCGCAAAATATGATAATGAGTATGTTTTTTCTGTGAATTACAGCGATACCAATCAGTATATCTACGCTACATCCGGTTCAAGGACGGATATTTATGAACTGGATGGAACAAAGATGGGTTCATATAAGGGTACGATACGCAACTGGGTTCACTAAGAGCGTTTTTGAAAAAAGCATGTAAACGAATCACGGAAAGAAATCTGATAAAGAAAAATCCCCTGTGCAATGATTGCACAGGAGATTTTTCACTTTTTATAATTAATTATGAAACTTAAATAAAACAGTTTGAGTCAAAAGATTGTCTTGGCGAGATTGTATTGTGTATTATAAAAAAATGATGGGAATAGTAAAAAATGAAGATGAAGAAAAAAATATTTAGCATCGTTTTGATTTTTATTTTGGCTGCCGGTGTACTTGGGGGCTGCGGAAACAGCGCAAAAACACAGGAACTGTCTGAAAATATAGACGAGTATGAAAAGATTGCTGAAGTTGCTTTAAATGATTTTCAAGATGAGGAACACAGATACAAATATGATGATTGTGGGGATAGAGAATTTTGGATTGTTCATTTATCGGAATTTGATAAATACGAGGAATTAAAGGAAGAGATTCAAATAGCAGAGAAAGATTTTTCGTTTTTGTGGATAGAAGACGGAAATGTTGTTTTTTGGAATGACGAGACTAAAGTGCTGGGGCTTTTGTATTCCGAAAATGCTAAAAAATATATAGAATCACTTAAGGCGTGGTATTCTGAAATGGATTATGAAAAGATAAATGATAACTGGTATACGGTGGGCAGTTGGAAGCATATTTAAATTACAAAAAGGAATTTGTGGTGAGTCATATTACAATTTCATATAAGAATACTAAATAATGTATATAATTTTTGTTTCAGGAAAAATAGAATATATGTTTGACATAGTGGTGGTTCGATGATAGTATAATATTAAAAGGTGCTACCGATAGACGGTTAGCCCTGATATGATTGGTCAAGATAACCGCACAGTCTGGCAGGACAATGGCGGTTATTTTTGCGTCTTGGAATCATGCTTACCATGCATGTAACCAAGACTATAAAAAGTCGCACACAGTGCAAGCACTGAGATAAAGTCACTAATGGTTAGCATAAGCACAAACCTCCTCGTTAGATTTTCTAAAGTGGATTTCTATGTAAACACAAGCTATAATTCTTGTGGAGAAGGCTAACCGCCTACCGAATAGGATAGCACCAAATAGATTATAGCAAACAAATGTTCTGAAATCAACATAAACAGTGGAGGTGAAATGATGAACAGAGCAGAATTAGAAGAATACATACAAAATACATATAATGTTGAACCGGATTATCCATGGGCAAAATATCCGGAAGATGAAGTGTTCCGGCATAACAGTAACAAAAAATGGTTTGCTCTTATTATGAATGTGGCTAGAGAAAAACTTGGATTACAGGGAACAGACAGCCTGGATATCGTGAATTTCAAATGTGAACCGGTGTTGATAGGATCATTAATAAATGAAAATGGATTTTATCCTGCGTATCATATGAATAAGACAAATTGGATTACAGTTGCACTTGATGGAAGTGCTGACGAAGAAAAAATAAAAATGCTTCTTGACATGAGCTATGATGCAACAGCACCCAGAATTTGCAGGAAAAATAAATATTTCGATTAGAATCTTAAAAGGAGAAAGAAAACATAGGAAAATGGATATCTATAGGCTGGATGTCTATGTGGTTTATAACACAGTTTATTTGCCATGAATGGTATACAATATTTGACCGTGGCTTTATGGGAAATTTACAGGATAAAATCAAATATTTTTCGGGAACGATGCAGTGGATAAAAATTGAGGGAAAGTATGTACCTGACATTTATCACACATTATTACATATACTGATTTTGACTGCATTGATTTGTACGATTATATATACTGTTAAAAAGGCAGATTTAAATGATAGAATACATGTAATAAAAAACTAAATTTATTGACCGGAATATCTATCAAGATATATAATAATAGGGAATGTAATGATTGTTTGTGAAAATCTGAAAGATTTTCACAAACAACCGGAAAATAACAGGAGGTGCTTATGGCTATTACAACATTTGCAGCAATCGATGTCGGTTCATATGAACTTCAGATGAAGATATATGAGATATCACAGAAAAATAAAATAGTAATGATAGACCATTTAAGACATGTAATTGAGCTTGGCAAGGACACTTACAAGGACGGAAAAGTAAGTTTTGAAAATATCGATGAGTTATGCGGAGTATTAAAAAAATTCACATGTACTATGGAAGAGTATAAAGTAAAGTCTTATGTTGCATATGCTACAAGTGCTATACGTGAAGCAGAAAATGCGGACATAATACTTGACAGAATACGGGTGAGTACAGGACTTGAGGTAAAGATACTCAGCAATTCGGAACAGAGATTTTTGTGCTATAAGGCACTTGCGGCACAGGAAGATGAATTTGATGAGTATATAAAAGACAGTACAGCTATCGTGGATGTGGGAGCAGGAAGTATACAGATTTCACTGTTCGATAAGGGCGCACTTGTTACAACGCAGAATATAAAACTCGGTTCATTAAGGATAAGAGAACTTCTGTACAATATCAGTAACAGCAGGCAGCATTTTGACAGACTTATAGAAGAACTTGTAAATAATGACATCCAGACATTTAAGAGGATGTTTCTTAAGGATAAAACCATTAAAAATATAATAGCAATAGGTGAATATGTAGTATATTTTGCAAGGAAGGGAGTGGATAATCACCTCAAAACATTTATGGACAGAAAACAGTTTATGGAAAGATTCGATTCGCTCAATTCAAAATCACCTGAGCAGATTTCTGACAAACTGGGGATAACAGGAGAGCAGGCATCTTTACTTATTCCGTGTGCATTTGTTTATAAAAGATTTATACAGGAGACGGATACGCAGAATATTTGGATACCGGGTGTGGATTTGTGTGATGGAATAGTTGCAGAATATGCGATGATGACAAAAAAACTTGCATTTCGACACGATTTTCAGGAAGATATCGTTGGAACTGCAAGAATTATTGCAAAAAGATACAAAGCAAATCTTGAACACACGGCAATTTTGGAAAATAATGTAATCAATATATTTGATGCCATGAAGAAATATCACGGACTTGGCAAGCGTGAACGTTTATTATTGCAGATTTCAGCTATACTGCATGATTGTGGAAAGTATATAAGTATGAGTTCTCCGGCAGAATGTTCATATAACATAATAATGTCAACGGAAATAATCGGACTTTCCCACAAGGAGAGGGAAATGGTTGCGAACATAGTGAAGTACAATACTATGGATTTGCCTGAGAACAGGGATGATGGTATGTATCTTACGGTTGTGAAACTGGTTGCCATGCTCAGGGTGGCAAATGCAATGGACAGAAGTCACAGACAGAAATTCAAGGATTTTAAAACAAAATTTTCAGATGGAAAACTTATACTTACAACGACAACAAGCGAGGATATAACATTGGAAAAAGGACTGTTTGAGTCAAAGACAGAATTATTTGAAGAAATATACGGAATAAAACCTGTGCTCAGACAGGCGAGAATGTTGAAATAAATTTAAATAAATCGCTTCTGAAAGGAGAAAGTGCGAAATATCACGCCGATGCGTGATATTTCGCACGGATGTTTGTGCCGGAGCGTCACAAACATCTGCTTATGGCAGATGAGAAATCGCCTTCGCGAATTTCTCATCGCCGCGTCGCGATAAATCGCTTCTGAAAGGAGAATGGTATGGCAGATATTAATTTTGAGGCACCGGAATATTATACAAACAGGGAATTAAGCTGGCTCGATTTTAATTACAGAATATTGGGCGAAGCAAGGGATAAAGAAAATAAATTATTTGAGCGGCTGAAGTTTTTGAGCATTACCGCATCAAATCTTGATGAATTTTATATGGTAAGGGTTGCGTCTCTTAAGGACATGGTTCATGCCGGATATAAGAAAACGGACATTTCGGGAATGACTCCACAGGAGCAGCTTACAGCTATCAACCGGAGAGTGCATGAGTTCGTGGGATTGCAGTATTCGACCTACAACAGGTCATTGGTTCCTATGCTGTTACAGAGCGGACTTAATATTATAAGCAGTTTTAAGGATATGAATAAAGAGCAGGAAAAATTTGCGGACGCATATTTTGAAAATGAGGTATATCCTGTGCTTACACCGATGGCGGTGGATTCGTCAAGACCTTTTCCTCTTATAAGAAATAAGACACTTAATATAGCAGCACTTATGAAACGTAAGAATTCAGATGGTGATGAACTTGAATTTGCCACTGTTCAGGTGCCGTCTGTGCTTCCGAGATTTGTTAAGCTCCCTGATAATGACGGAAAAACCTGTCTGATATTACTTGAGCAGATAATACAGAAAAATATTGATAAATTATTTTTGAATTATGATGTAATCTGTTCATATCCTTACAGAATAATGAGAAATGCAGATTTTTCCATAGAGGAAGAAGAATCGGCAGATCTTATGAAAGAGATAAAAAAGCAGCTTAAGAAGAGACAGTGGGGCGAAGTCATCAGGCTTGAGACCGAGG
This sequence comes from uncultured Lachnospiraceae bacterium, assembly GCA_902763335.1. GTDB lineage: Bacteria > Bacillota > Clostridia > Lachnospirales > Lachnospiraceae > UBA2821. The sequence continues at coordinate 6,332 of CACWRR010000017.1, forward strand.
AGAAAATTGACAAGCGGCTTTTGAAGATTTTGAAAAAGGAACTGCACATTAAAGAAGAAGATATTTTCAAAATAAATGGTCCGTTGGATTTAACATTTCTGATGAAAATGTATGGTATAGACGGATTTTCAAAATACAAGGATAAAAAGTATATCCCTCAGCCGGTTCCGGGAATGAACAGTGAAGAGGACATATTTACACAGATAAGCAAAGGTGATATACTTCTTCATCACCCGTATGTGACATTTGATCCGGTAGTAGATTTTATAAAGCAGGCATCAAGGGATGAAAATGTTCTTGCAATAAAGCAGACATTGTACCGTGTAAGCGGTAACTCTCCGATTATTGCTTCCCTTGCAGAGGCAGCGGAGAATGGTAAACAGGTGACAGTGCTTGTGGAACTTAAAGCCAGATTTGATGAGGAAAATAATATAATATGGGCACAGAAACTTGAAAAGGCGGGATGCCATGTTATATATGGACTTTTGGGACTCAAGACCCACAGTAAGATTACTCTTGTTGTGAGAAGGGAAGAAGACGGAATAAAGAGATACGTGCATCTCGGAACAGGTAATTATAATGATGCCACGGCAAAATTATATACGGATATGGGAATGTTTACATGCAACAGAGCAATCGGAGAAGATGCCACGGCAGTATTTAATATGATATCAGGTTATTCGGAGCCGCCGTCATGGAACAAATTAAGTCTTGCACCGTATTGGCTCAGAGACAAGTTTTTACATCTTATCAGGCGTGAGATTAAGTATGCGAAAGAAGGCAAAGAGGCATTTATAGTTGCCAAAATGAATTCACTGTGTGACAGGAAAATAATAGCGGCACTGTATGAAGCGTCAGCAGCAGGAGTTAAGATAGACCTTATCGTGAGAGGAATATGCTGTCTGAGAACAGGAATCCCGGGAGTAAGCGAAAATATAACTGTCCGTTCAATCGTAGGAATGTTTTTGGAACACAGCAGAATATTTTACTTCCATAATAACGGAAATGAAGAAGTTTATATGGGAAGTGCCGACTGGATGCCTAGAAATCTGAATAAACGTGTGGAAATCTTATTTCCGGTTATGGATGAAAAACTTAAGGAAGAGGTTATCCACATATTAGATATACAGCTTGCTGATAATGTCAAGGCTCAGGTGATGGATAATGAAGGTAAATATTCGAGACTTGACAGACGGGGAAGAAAGAAAGTCTGCGCACAGGAGTATTTCTGTAATGAGGCACAGCAGCGGGCAAAAGAGGAAGAAAAAATAAGAAACGACAGAATATTTACACCGATGGAAAATAGTGAGTCGGTGTAATAGAAAGAAGTGTGAAATGGAGAAAGTAATGAGTATAGTATTTGGTATAATTGCGGCACTTTGTATGGTTTATTACATCATTGCCGCATCATATGCCGGACCGGGTTCATCGTTTCTGTCATTCTGGCTGGTGGCGGTGGCAGGCTTTGGGATGCTTGCACTGTTTTTTCATATGGCGGGAAAGGAAGAATGGCTTTCGCATATACCGGTAATTATAAAGGCAGTGGCGACATTTATATTCATATTTGCGGTAGTAGTATTTTGTGTAATTGAAGGAATGATAATAAGCAAAATAAATGCGACACCGGAAAAAGATGTGGATTATCTCATTGTTTTAGGAGCACAGGTCAGAGGAACAAAGGTTACCAAATCATTGGCAAGAAGGCTTGATGTGGCATATGAATATGCGGATAAGCATGAAGAGGTCACTGTGATAGTATCAGGAGGACAGGGACGCGGTGAAGATTTATCCGAGGCAGAGGCAATGAAGAAATATCTGGTTAAGAAAGGTCTTGATGAGAATCGGATAATCATGGAGGATAAATCTACAACGACGAAAGAAAATCTTATGTTCAGTGATGAAAAGGCGGATTTAAAGGATAAGAGAATTGCAGTAGTCACAAACAATTTTCATGTGTACAGGGCTATGAAGCTTGCAGAAAAACTCGGCTACAAAAAGGTAGAAGGTCTTGCCGGAAAATCAGACAAAATTCTGTTCATAAATTATATGGTAAGAGAGTCATTTGCCATATTAAAAGAGTATGCGGTTGGCAATATATAACCGTTGACAATTAAAAAAAAGATGTTATACTGAAAACAGTAAAAACAAAAATAAACATAACACGATGATGAGACGAGTAATCATTGCAGAAAGTTACAGAGAGGGTGGACAGGCTGGAAACCACCTACCGGAGCAGTGACGAAGACTACCTCGGAGTGGCTCTAAAAAAGTCCGTTGATTACGTTACAATCATTAAATTGAGAGGCATAATTTATATTATGCAATCAGGGTGGAACCGCGATAACAATCGTCCCTTATGACATCTGTCGAAACAGTTGTCATAAGGGATTTTTTTAAGGAAAGGAAGATATGAAATGAAAATCACATTAAAAGACGGATCATCAAAAGAATATGAACAGCCAATGTCAGTATATGATATCGCAAGAGATATCAGTGAAGGACTTGCAAGAAATGCATGTGCGGGAGAGGTTGACGGAGAGGTTGTAGACCTTCGTACAATAGTAGATAAGGATTGTACAGTCAATATACTTACATTTGCAGATGAGAAAGGTAAAGCTGCATACAGACATACAGCTTCACACGTTCTTGCAGAGGCAGTAAAGAATCTTTATCCTGATGCAAAGATTACAATCGGACCATCTATAGATGAAGGATTTTACTATGACTTTGATGCTGAGCCTTTTTCAAGAGAAGATCTTGATAAGCTTGAGGCTGAGATGAAGAAAATAATAAAGAAGAATGCAAAGATAGAGAGATTTACAATGCCTAGAGAAGAGGCAATCAAATATATGGAAGAGAGAAATGAGCCATATAAGGTTGAGCTTATTAAGGATTTACCTGAGGATGCCGAAATATCATTTTACAGTCAGGGAGATTTCACAGACCTATGTGCAGGACCACACCTTATGAGTACAGGAAAGATTAAGGCATTTAAGCTTATTTCATCATCAATGGCATATTGGAGAGGAGATTCTGACAGAGCACAGCTTCAGAGAATATACGGAACAGCATTTGATAAGAAGGATGACTTAAAAGCATATCTTGAGCATCTTGAAGATATCAAGAAACGTGACCACAATAAGCTTGGACGTGAGATGGAATTATTTAACACAGTTGATGTTATAGGTCAGGGACTTCCGCTTATACTGCCAAAGGGTGTAAAGATGATAACAAAACTCCAGAGATGGATAGAAGACCTTGAGGATAATGACTGGGGATATGTCCGTACAAAGACACCTCTCATGGCTAAGAGTGATTTGTACAAAATATCAGGACACTGGGATCACTATAAGGAAGGAATGTTTGTACTCGGTGATGAGGAGACAGACAAAGAAGTATTTGCACTTCGTCCTATGACATGTCCGTTCCAGTATTATGTATATAAGAATACACAGAAGTCATACAGAGACCTTCCATACAGAATGTCAGAGACATCTACACTGTTCAGAAAAGAAGATTCAGGTGAGATGCACGGACTTACAAGAGTACGTCAGTTTACAATCAGTGAGGGACATCTTGTTATCCGTCCTGATCAGGCAGAGGAAGAGTTAAAGAGCTGTCTTGACCTTGCATATTATGTACTTAGCGTACTAGGACTTCAGAATGATATAACATTCCGTCTGTCAAAATGGGACCCTGAAAATAAGAAAAAATATCTTGGTGATGATGATTACTGGAACAGCACACAGGATGCTCTGCGTGAAGTACTTGTCGAGAAAAATGTAGAATTTGTCGAGGCTGACGGAGAGGCTGCATTCTACGGACCAAAGATTGATATTCAGGCAAAGAATGTATACGGCAAGGAAGATACAATGATTACAATACAGCTTGACTGTGCAACAGCCGAGAAGTTTGATATGTATTATATAGACCAGAATGGTGATAAGAAGAGACCATACATTATCCACAGAACATCACTCGGATGTTATGAGAGAACTCTTGCATGGCTTATAGAGAAATATGCAGGTTTATTCCCTACATGGCTCTGTCCTGAGCAGGTAAGAGTACTTCCTATATCAGAGAAATATGGTGATTATGCTGAAAAAGTACTTGCAGAACTCAAGAAGAACGGCATCGATGCAACTATGGATAACCGTTCAGAGAAGATTGGTTACAAGATAAGAGAGACAAGACTTGCCAAAGTTCCATACATGCTCGTGGTTGGTCAGAAGGAAGAGGAAGAGGGTAAAGTATCTGTAAGAAGCCGATTCCTTGGAGATGAAGGCCAGAAAGATTTAAGTACATTTATCGATGATATCTGTAAAGAAATCAGAACAAAAGAAATCAGAAAAGTAGAAGTAGAACAGTAATAAATATTTTACAATAATAAAACAGCCATGTTCCGCTGCACCGTCTGGTGAGCCGGAATGTGGCTGTTTTGTTTGCTGCATATTAGCTATAATCAGTTCTTTCTGATAACTTCGATAGGTTTTTTCTTTGATACCTTATATACAGGTATAAAGCTTGCAATGAATGCAACACCTGTGCTTATTATGAGCATCAGAATGAGCTGGATTATTCCAAAATGAAGTATCGTTATGGAAAGGTTGTAAGTGCTTCTGCATGTTGTATTGATTATCAGTACAATAACTCCGGTGACTATGATTGACAAAAGCCAGTTTATAAGTGCAATGATAAGGCTTTCGTTAAAGAATATCTTAAATACATCCGTTCCACGGGCACCGACTGCGCGTAATATTCCGATTTCTCTCTTCTTGTATGAAATACTTGTTGTTATAAAGTTCATTAACATCAATGCTGCAAATACGGCAAAGAATATACCTGTGTAGAGGAATACCGGTTTTATTGTCGATATAATATCATTTACATTTGAGACCATATATGATGTACAGTTGTTTAATGGGTAACGCATATTTTTCACACCGTTATCAAGTGAATATTTAACGATGTCGGTTACAGTGTTTTTGTCAGAAGGCATGTCAGCAATAATTGCCTTGTATTTACCGTCATCAGATATATTTGCTTCTTTAAAGAAACCGTCATGTAATATGGCGAGACCGGAATATTGGGTATCGATATCCACATATACACCTGCAACATTCATGGTTTTGGTCGTATAGTTCCATTCATTAGCAGATGAACCACACTCCATCGTTATAGGAAATGATTTCAGTGAATCCATGTTTTCGATGATGGCAGTCTTAATGGCGGCTATATTTTCTTCTGTTAATGTAGAACCGTTGTTCTGAATAGTGCCAAATAATTTTCCTGTCAGGCTTGCGTCTGCATTACCTGCAATGAGTGACAGCGGGATAACGATATCTGTCGGTCCCAGCTCTTTGCTTTCATCAAAAAGTACCATGTTAGATTTTATCGTATCATTAATAATACGATACTCGGCTAAATAACTTACATCATACCAGTTATAATTTACAGTGTTGTCATAGAAATTAACACCATATGAATCACCATGACATAGAACACCTATGTTTGAATCAGCAATCTCGTTAAAAATGTTTTCTGATGTAAATAACATTGTATGATAGCTGTAGGCATCAACAACATTTTTCTCGCTGAGCATTATATGATCTTTAAGAGACAGGGTGCTATCCAGATGTTCTTCTTTGTATTCTGAATATCTGTCACCGTCATATCCTGTATCAATTATACCGGTTATGGTAAATTCTTTATATCCGCATAATGAAAGTGAAAGTGTCTTGCCTATAAGGTCAGATTCAAGCTTTATGTCGATAGCCTTTTCCTGCTTTTCGTCCTTTCTGTAGCCGGCTTTTATAAATGATTCGGCGGCTATACTTGTTATGGCTACCTCATTATCCTTTTCAGGAAGCCTTCCCGTGATTTTGTAATCCATATCAGAAAGAGTTGAATCAGTTGCATGAACAACACCTGAAAACATGGTAGTATAGTAAGTAGAGTAGTTGTCAGCGTGTATGGCATCGGTGTTAAATAAGTTTTCAATAGTCAGGTCAGCCGTCATAGGTGATATTACTTTGTTAAAAGTAAGCTTAGGAAATTTTTTGGAAATCCTGTCAACATCATCATCTGTAAGCAGCTGTTGAGTATAATACGTTGTTCCGTAATCATTGTTTGCGACCTCTTTTGTAAATGCCGTATAATTTACATTGCTGTCTATTATTGAATCTGTTCCTGATTTGACAGGATCGTAGGTTGACATTGTATTTACAAGTCCAAACAGGGTAAATGCCACCGTTGATAAAATAATAGTCATAATAAGTCTGAAAGGTTTCTTCTTAAGACTTCCTAATGCCATCTTTAAGGAATTGTGGAGTGGCAGTCTCGAACGTATAAGTTTAAAATCATCAGGTGAGTAATCAGGTATGTCTAAGGATTCGTCAGTGGTATCGTGAAACGCCTCTCTGTTACCTGAATCGTCGATTTTTGCGGCATGTCTGATATCATCATTTGTTTTTGAATCGATGGATATAAAAGAGTCTGAATCCGTATTTTGTTTCAGATAATCATTTATCATCTTCAAATCATTTTCTGTAAGTTCATAACCTGATTTTATATGGATGAGTTTATCTTCGATAATATCTATTCCATCAGAAACAGAGGATGCCTTTGCCACATATTTTTTGATATCGCTTATGATTTCACCGTCGGCAAGCTCGATTACACGGTCACCGTACTGTTCGGCAAACTCGCGGTCATGTGATACGACTATGACAAGTTTATCTTTAGATAATTTCTTTAAGGTATCAAAGACCTGTTTTCCGGTATTTGAATCCAGCGCTCCGGTAGGTTCATCCGCCATAATTATTTCCGGATTTTTGATTAAGGCACGGGCGATGGCAACACGCTGCTTCTGACCGCCGGACAACTCGTTAGGCTTTCTTGAGGCGAAACCGGTCAGGTCCACTTCATCAAGAATAGAGTTAAGAGCTTCCTTGGTCGGTTTCTTTCCCTGTAACTCCATTGACAGTGCTATGTTTGCACCTACCGTGAAGTCGTTTAATATATTGTACTCCTGAAATATAAATCCGATAAAAGTATTACGGTATGAGTCGAAATCAGACTGGGTAAAATCTGATGATGATTTACCTTTTATGATGATTTCTCCGGCATCGAATTTATCAAGTCCGCCAAGCATGTTGAGGAGAGTGGATTTACCGCTTCCTGATTTACCGAGGATAAAGACTAAGCCTTTATCCTCAAATTTTAAACTGATATTTTTTAAAGCTTCTACAGCTTTGCCCTTTTTGGGCTTATAGGTTTTATATAGATTTCTTACTTCAATCATTTTGTTCTTTTGCCTCCAATTGAGTGAATATATTTGTTGTTTCATCGTTTACAGGTACCATACAAATGAAAGAATCCCATGTATTATCAATCGCTATGTAGTAGTATCCCTTTTTATCTGAGAGCACCTTTATAATATCGTCAGGAGTGGTAGGTATATATTCTGACAGTTTTTTGTAAAGTTCAGCAGTGGCATTTCCGTCCGTAAAATCATCTGTTGAGAAATCAGAATATATAGATGGGTGACGTTCGTCCGGTGAAATAGGTTCAATGCTGACAGATATATAATTCGTAGCTGACACTGCGGTATATGTCTGTAAATCATTTAAAATCTTCTTTGCCTTGCTGAATGTGTCATCGCTCTCGTATTTGATATTTACATATTTTTCAAGAGTCTTAGGCAGGGTACCCGTAATAGGGAACCATAACTCAGTTGTCTGTCCTTTATAATTAAATGTTATCGAAATTGATGCAATATTCGGTAATGGTGTGTTTCCGGTGATAACATTGTATTTTTCAGAGTCAGATAATGATTCATATTCTTCACGGAGAGTATTATAAAGTTCCTTTAAATCTTTTCCTTTTATATTGTCAGATATGTCTAAGGATACAGAATTATACTCAGGAAGAGTGCTTATATAATCTGAAAAATTGCTGTTTTTTACGTAATACTCATCAATGGCATTTGTAAGTTTTTTACGTACCGGTATGTTACGGTATCTTGTCTTGCCGTCTTTAGTGTGTATCTCAATAAGATATCTTGTCTGGAATTCCTGAATAGTACTGGTATTTGACAACGCTTTACTTACATATTCAAATATATCCTCGTCCTGTATTTTTATATCCTGCTGAAGGAGAGATACATACTCATATACAGGATGATTTTGTGATGTATACATATAAGACTCGGCGGAAGGGAGAATCTTTACATAAGATATATCATCCGAATCCGGCATAAAACCGATGGCGTTATCTGCACACTGATTTATTATTACGATTAATGCTGCGTTAAGTATTCCTATGACTACAAGTCCTGGAATGATCTTTATAACACGTTTTACGGTTTTGGTAGTGATTATTTCAAATAAGAAATAAATTACCGCAATTATTACATATATAGTTATTATCTCAGTTGTAGTTGCTGCTTCGCCAAATATCATAAGTATAGGGAACATGCAGAGTGCGATAGTGATGCACATTCTGTATAATGCCTGGACATATTTATTTGGTGCTGAGTTGCCGGCGGTTTCGCTTTTTCTTTTATTGAAGAAAAATATAGCCAGACCGAACAGTATGGCAGAAACACAAAATGTATACAGGTAAGCGGAAGGTGAAGTAAAACTGCCGGTAAATGTTGTGTTAGTGTAGTCATTAAAAAACATGTTTACCAATAATGAAGTAACCAGATTATTTCTGCCTGAAAGTAACGGAAAAACATATGATGATGACAGAAGAAAGCCACATTTTGCCATAATAGACTCTTTAAACATTTCTGTCATAAAACAAGGGAAAAACAATATTATGCCTGTGACTGCTATATTTGTAAGCAGTGTACCAGTTATGCAGCATGCCAGTACAGTTGCACTTATTACAAGCAGTGATGCAATAAATATTCCTGTCAGAAGCATAAATATTTCACGGTATGCCACATTGTATTTATTCGGAAAACATGCATGTATCGCAATGGCTAAAGCTGATGATGAAGCCAGTATGATAAATATCCATGATACGATGGATGCCGTAAAGCTTGTAATAATACATGTTCGTGTGTGGGGCAGTGAGTGATAGAAGTCACTTGCTGTTCTTGAATTTAAAAATCCGAAAAGATACAGCGTAAAAATCGGCGCCAGAACTGCAAATGTGAAATAAGCAATCGGGTGCATGTAAGTAAGGCTGATTGCACGTATTCCTGGAAAATCAAATTCATTCATTGCAACAAGAATCGCTTCGATTATATAAATAATCAGTGAAATAAATCCAAGAACTTTTAACTGCCTGAAACCTTCTTTGAAAAGGTTAAAATCAAATATTTTCTTTCCTGAAATATTCTTTTTACTCATTTTCATATCCTCCTCCTGCTACATTTTCAAAACTGTATCCTAAAGCTTCCATTTCATATGTAAAAACTTCTTCAAGACTGAGTGGAAGTACATCAAGCAAAACAGGGTTCATAGTTTTAAGCCTTGCAACTATGGCAGTTTTATCACCGCGGACTATCATGTTGGAGACTGAACCGATTTTTGAATAATGAAGCATTTCAATGTCATTAAAAATGTCTTTTGTATATTCAGTGGTAAATGCAATCTGAATCTTAAACAGTGAAGTCTTAAGTTTTGAAATATCACTTTCAAATACAAGACCGCCTTTGTGCAACAGTGATAACTGGTCGCATGTATCTTCAAGCTCACGGAGTGAATGTGAAGTGATTATTGCGGTAGCCTTATTTTCTATGACTTCCTCACATATAAGACTTTTAATCAGGATTCTCATCACCGGGTCGAGTCCGTCGAATGTTTCGTCAAAAAACATATAATCACAGTGGCAGCAGAGTGAAAGTATTATGGCAACCTGTCGTTTCATACCCTTAGAAAAAGTGTTAAGACTCTTCTTGGGATTGAGGTCAAATGATTTGACAAGATAATCAAAACGCTCCATATCAAATTTTGAATATGTTGCTGAATACAGTTTCGCCATTCTGTTCATACTCCAGCCTGACTGAAAATAAAAGTCATCCGGTGTATATGAAATAGTCTCCTTTGCAACCGGATTGTTCCATACGTTTACATCATCAATTAATATTGTTCCGCTGTCCGGACGGTAAACACCTGACAGCAGACGAAGAAAAGTTGATTTTCCGGCACCGTTGGAACCTACCATACCGTAAATGCAGCCTTTAGGAATACCGCATGATATATTGTCAAGTGCCTTAAAGTCGTCAAAAGACTTTGATATATTTGAAACCTTAATCATCGTGTAGGTCTCCTTTCTTATTAAAAATATTTTCAATACATGATATAATCTCTTCTTTGGTTACACCTGCAAGAATAAGTTCATTGATGAGAGTTTCAAGATCACTTAAGCGGGTACGTTTAAATTCGCTGAGTATCTTGTGGGCATCATCAGATATAAAACATCCTCTTCCCGGTACAGAATATATTATTCCGCGTCTGTCGAGTTCAGAATAAGCTTTCTGAATCGTATTAGGATTAATCGAAAGCTGGACTGCAAGATTTCTTACAGAAGGAATCTTATCACTTGGATTCAGCAGACCTGCAAGAATAAAATGTTCAATCTGGTCGATTAACTGTTCATACACAGGCTGCCTTGACATTGCGTCAATCTGAAACATTTATGAGTCACCTCCTTGATAATCTAACAAATACTAAGCGTATTAATTAAGATAGTACACTTAGTATAGCTTTCTTTTTCAAGAAAGTCAATTTATTTTTAACAAAATTAAAAAATAATAAACGCAGAAATAAAGAATAAAAAAATCCCTGATTACATTGGAGACATTCTGAGGCGGCCGGTACTTAGCAGTCGTATTGTGACTGCTTATGTACCGTTGCCAGCCGAAGATAGTGCGAACGTGTCGACAATGTAATCAGGGATTTTTTATTTAATTTTTAGTATGCAAACAACTGTGTCCAATACAGTCTGCCGTTTTCTGCCTCATATACCCCCACACCTATTTTGGTATATTTGGAATTCAGTATGTTAGAACGGTGACCTGAACTGTTCATCCACGCATTCATAACTTCATCAGGAGTTTTCTGACCCCATGCTATATTTTCACCGCATCCTTTATATGAGAATCCCTGTTCTTTTATTGCAGTATAAAACTGGGTACCGTCAGGACGGGTATGTGAAAATGTATTAACTATTTCTTTTGAGCGGACGTTTGCAGCAGATGTAAGATTCACATCGATATCAAGCTTTTCGACACCTGCTTTTGCACGTTCCTCATTTACAAGATTTACTACCTGTTTTGCATATGCATGTACTCCTGAAACGTCTGAATCAGATGGAGTTTCCGGCTCGGATGGAGTCACAGGAGTGGTTGGAGTTTCAGGAACAGTCGGAGCTTCCGGAGTAGTCGGAGTTTCCGGAGCAGACGGAGCTTCCGGAGTAGTTGGAGTTTCCGGAGTAGTCGGAGCTTCCGGAGTAGTCGGAACTTCCGGAGTAGCCGGAGTCTCCGGTTCCTGTGGAGTGTCAGGACACTCAGGGGCAGATGGAACCGTAGGGCAGAACCTGTCCTTAAGCTGGTTTAAGATACCGTCTATGTCATCTGAGTTAAATGTGTCGCAGTTATTATATACGGATATATATTTGAAAGTGTCAGCACAGTCTGATGGTGTAGTATAAATTCTAAAAGTTCCTGCCTGTGTTGTTACCGGTGTAAGAGCCATTATTGCCGAAGTGGCAAGTACAGACAGACCGGTGTATAAATGTTGTTTCTTCATAAGTTTCTCCTTTCGATAGCGGGTTACCGCATGTTTTCGGTGTAAAAATTTTCACATCCGAAAATATTACATAAATGTTAACTGAATGTTACAAAATGATGTTATCATAAAAAATCAGCAAGGTATACAGGTAAGATATGGAATAAAAATATACGGATTAAAAGCTTGTTGCCGGATTGACAGATAAATACCGTTAATATATAATGTAAGTGTATATTAGAGTAAACTAATTATCTATGTTGCTATGGGGAGGTGATAGCAAATACACTTGCATAATCGGGATTCTGAAAATTCGACACTTACATAATAAAATAAAGGTGTATATTTAAAGCGTATACACATCAGGGTACGGACATGCAATTGTATATCGTATAGGAAAGATGTCATTGTCAGAGTTGTTAAACACTGATATATGACATCTTTTTTTGCATAAATAACAGGGAAAATTATATGTAGATGTTTCGTAAAATGTTCACACAAAAAACAGTAGTGAAATGCCGGAGTATGTGTTACAATGAAATATACGTTAGGGATAAAGAAATATGATAAATAGGAGCGTTAAAATAAGATGAGTGAGGAAAGAGAATACTCAGAAGCCAGACAGAGGCAGATTCGCCGCAGGCGTATGGAGGAGAGAAGACGACGTAGAAGAAAGAAAAGAATAATCAGGGATACGGTTCTTGCAGGAATGCTTGCCGTGCTGATTCTTATAGTATACGGTATTGGAAGGCTGGTTTCATTTCTGTTAAGCGGAAATGATGAAGAAATTATTGTTAAAAAGCCGGAAACACAAACTGATAAAGTTGCAGAGGTAAGTGTGGATACATCAGCACTCGCACCTGAGTATCAGGAATATTACAAACAGATATCGGCGTTAGCAGATGAATATCCGGATGTTAAGGGATTGTATGAAAATTTTGCAGATTATGATGCAGAGCTGCTTGAACTTGTCATTAAGAGTCCGGAGACAGCCGGATTTGTTAAGGATTATCCGTCAAAACATAATATAAGTGTTATACCGGATGTGTCAAAGGAGTACGAACCGGGACAGATTCCGTTATTTATACAGTGGGATGAGAGATGGGGATACTCCACATACGGTGATAACATGATGGCGATAAACGGATGCGGGCCTACATGCCTTGCAATGGTAGCTGTCGGACTTACCGGCAATACAAATTATCATCCGAGATATGTGGCAGATTTAAGTGAGAGGAACGGATATTATTCAGATACGGGAACATCATGGAATCTCATGACCGAAGGCGCACAGGAGATGGGACTTACGGGATATTCTCTTAATATTACATCTGATAATATTAAGAGTGAACTTAATGAGAATCATCCTATTATAGCAAGTATGGTTCCGGGAGATTTCACGACAGTCGGACATTTTATAGTAATTACAGGTATAGATAAAGACGGAAAACTTATAATAAATGATCCGAACAGCAAGATAAGAAGTGATAAACATTGGGATATAGATGTGGTTATGTCACAGTCTAAGAGTATGTGGGCATACACAGTCTGAGAAATGGAGGAACACAGTGGAAGAATTTTACAATGCATTGGAAGAGAGAATAAGAGATGCCGGTTATATGGGAAGTGTGAGCGGCGAAGAGATATATAATGAAATATCAGATGAGATAGACGGAAAAGAAAATGGGGCATATGTATTCATGGTTAAAAAGGATGATGACAGAGTGTTTGAATATCATATAGAAATATTTGATACAGAGTTCAATCTCTCTTCAATTATAATAACGGATGGAGCAGATAAGATACAGATAGATTTTGATTAGAAATGAGGAACAATATGGAGGAAAAGAAAAGCAGAGGTACAGGAGCGGTTACCGCATTTTTTGTGATTTTATCAATAGTGTTAATGGCGGGATGCGGTTTTATAGGATACAAATATCTGGAAATTTCAAAGGAACTGGGGCAGCACGATAAGGAAAATGAAGCGGCAGTGGCTGCATTGCAGCAAGAAGTTGAGGAGTCTGACGGTACAAAGTTGAAAAAGAAGATACAGGAATCACTTGAAAATGGAGAGACACCACTAAAGATGCTGAGAGACATTTATTCAGACCATGTGGTATACAGTTATGGAGGAAAATTTTATTTTGCACCTATTAATAAAAATGTACCGTTAAATGATTTTAATGCAGATGATTTTCAGAGAAATGACAAGGGCGAACTTGAATATATAAAAGAAGGAAAAACCGCGTCATATAAAGGGATAGATGTATCAAAATATCAGGGCAGCATAGACTGGAAAGCAGTTGCGGAAGATGGTGTTGATTATGCCATAATAAGGATAGGATACAGAGGATACGGGACAGGCGAGATAGTACTTGACGAGGCATTTGAAAACAACGTTAAGGGAGCACTTGATGCGGGACTTGACGTAGGAGTGTATTTCTTCTCACAGGCAATAGACGAGAAAGAGGCAGCAGAGGAAGCCAAATTTGTACTTGATAATATAAAGGCATATAAAATAAACGGGCCGGTAGTTTTTGATACAGAGGAAGTAGCATCGGGAGAAGGCAGAATGAAAGACATTTCTTCTGATAAGCTTACGGATATTACGATAAAATTTATGGAAACCGTGAAGAAAAAAGGCTATACACCTATGATATACGCAAATCTTCAGTGGTTTGTATCAAATCTTGATATATCTAGACTTGGAGACTATGAAAAATGGTTTGCATCATATACGACACCATTTTATTTTCCATATGAGATAAGTATGTGGCAGTATTCAGACGCTGGCAGTGTAAACGGAATACAGGGAAATGTAGACATGAACATAAGCTTTAAAAAGTGGAAAGGTTAAGTAATCAGATGAGAAGAGACAGAAGTCAGGCTGTAGTTGTAAGAAATGGCAAAATACTTATGGTAAAGGAAAAGATAGACGGAAGAATTTTTTTTAATCTTCCGGGTGGAGGAATAGAAAAGGGGGAAACACCTGAAGAGGCAGCCATAAGAGAACTTAAGGAAGAGGCAAATGTTGATGGAAGGATTATAAGAAAGCTGTCGGTACAGTATAAGGCTGAAAATGCCGGCGAGGTTCACACATTTTTAGTGGATGTTGATGAGAACCAGACTCCGTCACAGGGAATTGATCCGGAACTTGAAGTACAGGCAATAATAGGAGTAGAATGGAAAAGCCTTAATGAAATAAGTGAAGTAGACAGAATGTATCTGTGGTCAGCGGGACTTATAAGAGTTGACAGATTTAAAATGGAAGCAAAAAGATGGTGTGATGAAATAAGTTATCCGAATATACAGAAATAAAATATGTGTATTTGAATATGTAGAGGAGGCTGAAGATAAAATGAAGGCGCATTATACTGAGTATTTAAAAGAAATGTTGAAAAGCTATTCTACAGATAAAGAAACTGCGGGACGTGTGCAATTCATACGATGCTACAGTTCTTTTGTGGCGTCCGGAAATGAATTGGGTGAAATTGTCAAAAACTCAGGAATTGAATGCGAATTTTTGTATCATGAGTTTGATGGTGGAATGATTCAGTCACCATATGAGCCTTTTATAGACTGGATAAAGGATAAATATAAAGATATGCCGGAAGAGAAACTTGATGAAGTACTCGACAGGGCAAATGTGTATTCATTACATAAATCAGTGATAAAAAGCTATATAAAATCGGGAATGTGTAAAAGACAGGAGAAGATAATCATAAGTGAATGTGAATATGAGAGAGAACGTTTCCTGAATTCTCTTGTTGATATAGTGAACTATGTATGGAAAGATAAGCCGGTTATAATGGTGCTTCACGGACTTAACATGGCACAGAAATCCACAATAGATTTCTTAAGGAGTTTCATTGCAAAGAAGGCAGGAAATATATCCATATTGTCAGGTTACAGTGAAGTGAGCAATGATGCGGAGTATATGCAGCAGACATGGTCAAAATTTGTATATGAGATAGAGCTTGCAAATATGCTTGCGGAATGTGGAATGGACGATGGAAGTGTAAATTCAGATTATATACATTTTAAATCGGATGATGAAAGTGTAAAGAGCTATATAATTCATATATGTAATCTGACTTATATGACTGCATATGAAGAGGCTGCCTATTATGTAGAGAAAATGTACCACAAGCTGCTCATAGAACAGTCGGAAGTGTCAGATTTTTACAAGAAAAGAATATACATGCTGTATGCGTATGTTGCCTTATGTAATGGTGATGCAAAGTCAGCGTTTCTGATGTGCAAGAATTTAAATAATATGCCGGATATGGATGAAGATTTAGAATCCGGATACCTGTACAATTATCTTACTGCACTTATCAAATGTAATGACGGTCAGAGAGAACAGTCATATGCATATATAAATGAGTGCAAGGATATAGCAAAAAAATTAAGAGATCATGATAAAGAATTTGAAGCTGAGATGCTCAGATGTATAGCCACAGGAGGTGGCTGGAAGGATGTATTCACATGGCAGAAGAGGATAAAGGTTTCACAGGAATTCCTTGATGAAATGGAAAGAAGACATCAGTATAATCATCTATCTTATATTTATTTTATAGGATTTAACTATATTAATCAGGCATATAAAAATGCGATTGAGGGTGATTATGACGAATCACTGTATTTTAATAAGGCATTAAAACTGGCGGAAATAGTAGGAAACAGAAGAAGTGTCTTCTTTGCATGGCATAAGTTGATTATTCTGTATACCACCGGTGGAAAATTTGATAAAATTGAGAAATATTATCAAAAGTGTCTTGAGATATGCGTTCAGGATAACCGTAAAGAGGATCAGGCTGAGATATACCATGGACAGGGATATACCTATCTGGTAGTGGGAAAGCATGATTATGCGGATGAGTATTTTGAAAAATCAGTAGAGTTGCTTTTGGAATCCCAAAATGCATCGCTTTTGCTTGAAACATTGTATAATATGACTATGAATGCCATTGCCATAGAGCAGTATGATGATGTTGTATATTATACGGGTTATATCCTAAGAATGATGAAACTGTTAAAAAAGGAAAGACTTAGAATATGTAACATATCTAAATTATATGGGCTTCTTACCATAGCATATATAAAACTCGGAAAGATATATGATGCCAAGCTTTATCTTGATAAAATCAAACTTGTACTGCGTCATATATTAAAGGCTGACGGAGAACCGGAGTATATACATTGGGAAGATGATACTTTTCTGTATTACATGATAGAGGGTATGATATGTATGAGTGAAGGTAACACGGAAGGGGCTGCCGAAGCTTTTGAAAAGGATATAGAATTGCTGCAGATATTTGATGGAAAACAGAACTATATTCTCCCACAGTTTATCTTTGAGGTTTCAATGTTATATGATATTACCGGTAAACCGGATAAAAAGGATAAAATTATCGGTGAGACATTGAAATATATGAAAAAGGGAGGATATAATTTTCAGGTAGAGAGACTTGAGAATTTACAGAATGGAAAAATATTAAAATGGAGCGACAGTCACAAACCGGTTAAAAGATTATCACCGGAGACTATGCAGAACATTTATGAGATAGTTGCCAAGAAGGGTATGCAGATAGAACTTGAAGAAAAGAATAAGGCACTTGTATTCTTTGAAAACTGGGTAGACCTTATAAACAGAGATAATGTTACATTAGGAACTGTTGCAGAAAACTCAATGCTTACCATGCAGAATATATACAGCCTTGATGGAATCCTCTGGATAGAGGACGATGGAAAAGATATTCCTGAAATTAAATATAAGAGTAACAAAATAAATATCACACTGAAACAGGTAACGGATATTGTGGAATATTTTAACCGGCGGAAGAAGAGAATCGTCGTGAACAGAAATGAAAAGGCATTTGAGGATAATGCAGACATTGTGGGTATATTCGGAATAAATAATATAAGTTCATTTGTGGGAATTCCGATAATATCAAATGACAGAGTTACAAATGTGCTTATTGCCTTCAGAGAGAAACGTATGAATTTTGTTATGAATGTATCTGTGCTTACAGAGAGTGATTCGGACATTTTAAGAACTGCATTCAGACAGCTTCTTGATGCCAGAAACCGTGAAATATTCAAGATGAGCCTTGAGAAGAATTCAGTTACGGATATACTTACCGGACTGTATAACAGACAGGGAATGAAACATTATCTTGAGGGCTGGTATAAAGGAAGAAAAAAAGCAGAGACTACATTTACAGTGTTATATATGGATCTGGATAATTTTAAATACTGTAATGATAATTTCGGACATGACGTTGGTGACGCTGTTCTGGTTGCATTTTCCGATATGCTTAAAAATATAGTCGGAAAGCGTGGAGTCATTATAAGATATGGTGGAGATGAATTTGTTATTCTGATTCCTGATATGAAAGAGGATGAGGGTGTAAATATTGCAAAAAATATATTTGAGATACTTGATAAGAACAAAGGATTTAAAGGTGCCATAGAGGGTGCATTCGGTAAGAATGTTTCGATAGAAAAATCAAACAGAGTGTCATGTTCTATAGGAATTGCTTCAGGAAAATGTAAAAATGGGGCGGATGTAATAAATATCCTCAGCAATGCGGATAGATCCCTGTATGACGTAAAGCGCAATACAAAGCATGATTATAAAGTAAGTAAATGAAAAGAGGTAACGTAAAGGTGGATTCGATAGTAAAGCTTAGTGAGTTTATAGAAAAGTCGATATCTCCGTTTCATACCGTTATGGCAGCGGCAGGTGAGTTTCGACAGCAGGGCTTTGAAGAACTTGAAATGTGTGGAAAATGGAATATTAAACGTGGCGGAAAGTATTATATAAAAATATACGATTCATCCGTTATGGCATTTACAGTTGGTAATGTAAATGGCGACATAAGGCTTAAACTTGCCTCTGCACATACGGATTTTCCATGTTTTAAGATAAAACCAAATGCTGATTTGAGAGAAAACGGCTATTATAAATTAAATACGGAAGTTTATGGAGGAGCTATTTTAAATACATGGATGGACAGACCGTTGTCGATAGCGGGACGGGTATGTGTAAATGACAGACAGTCAGGCAGAATAAAAAGTATCCCTGTGGATTTCAAAAATCCGGTACTTACCATTCCGAATCTTGCCATACATATGAACCGGAATGTGAATAAGGGAATAGAACTTAATAAGCAAAAGGATATGCTGCCGCTTGCAGATATAGTATCAGAGCAGCTTGGAAATACAGGTTTCACTGACAGGCTGGCAGAGAAAACGGGAGTGCAAAAAGAGGATATTCTTGATTATGAAATGTATATTTATCAGTGGGAGAAAGGCGGATATGTCGGATTTGACAAGACGTTGTATTCTTCACCGAGACTTGATAATATAACATCAGTCTGTGCATGTACACAGGCTCTTATAGATGCGGGAATACCGGATAAAGGGATAAATGCAGCCGTGTTCTTTGATAACGAAGAGATTGGCAGCAGAACAAAACAGGGAGCGGCATCGAATGTCCTTCCTATGCTTATAGAGAAAATAATAATTTCCTTGGGAAAAGACAGACAGTCCTATCTGGATGCAGTGTTAGGAGGATTCATGGTATCTGTTGATGTTGCCCATGCCATTCATCCGAATGCACCGGAGAAATGCGATATAAGTAATAAACCTATATTAAATGGAGGCACGGTAATTAAAATTGCCGCTAACCAGTCATATGCGGGAGACGCCATGGCATCGTCGGTTATGAGAATGATGGCGGACAAGAGCGGCACAAAGTACCAGACATTTGTCAACAGGTCTGACATGCAGGGTGGCAGTACCCTTGGGGCAATAGTGTCATCAGGTATGCCTATGAGAACCATAGATATAGGTATTCCGCTCCTTGCAATGCATTCTGCCAGAGAGACAATGGGTGCAGATGATCAGGAAAGTCTAAAAAAGCTTTTGACATGTTATTTTTCCTAATGTATCATAGATTAATAATAAGAGTGACGAAAGGATAATATATAAATGGAAAATGAAGTTGTAGAATCAAAAAATTTTATTGAACAGATTATTGAGAAAGATCTGGCTGAGGGAGTATATGACACTGTAGTTACGAGATTTCCTCCGGAACCTAACGGATACCTTCATATAGGGCATGCGAAATCAATTCTTTTAAACTATGGTCTTGCAAAGAAATACGGTGGAAAGTTTAATATGAGATTTGATGATACAAATCCTACAAAAGAGAAAGAAGAATTTGTTGAATCCATAAAAGCTGATATTAAATGGCTTGGAGCCGACTGGGAAGACAGACTGTTTTTTGCATCAGATTATTTTCATGTAATGTATGAGGCAGCAGTAAAACTTATAAAAAAGGGCAAAGCATATGTGTGCGATTTGTCTGCTGATGAGATAAGGGAATACAGAGGAACGTTAAAAGAACCGGGAAAAAACAGTCCATACAGGGACAGAAGTGTGGAAGAAAATCTTGATTTATTCGAGAGAATGAAAAACGGTGAATTTAAAGACGGTGAAAAAGTATTAAGGGCAAAGATAGACATGTCATCACCGAACATTAATATGCGTGATCCTATCATATACAGAGTAGCCCACATGACACATCATCGTACAGGTGATGAGTGGTGCATATATCCTATGTATGATTTTGCACATCCTATAGAGGATGCTACAGAGGGAGTAACACATTCAATATGTACCCTTGAGTTTGAGGATCACAGACCGTTATATGACTGGGTAGTAAGAGAACTCGAATACGAGAAACCACCTAAACAGATAGAATTTTCAAAACTTTACCTTACAAATGTTGTAACAGGTAAGAGATATATAAAGAAACTTGTGGAAGACGGTATAGTTGACGGATGGGATGATGCGAGACTTGTATCCATAGCAGCACTCAGAAGACGTGGATTTACACCGGAATCAATAAAGATGTTCGTTGACCTTGTAGGTGTGTCAAAGAGTCAGAGTTCGGTAGATTATGCTATGCTTGAGTACTGCATAAGAGAAGATTTAAAAGTTAAGAAACCGCGTATGATGGCTGTACTTGATCCGATTAAGCTTATAATAGATAACTATCCTGAAGATAAGGTTGAGTATCTTGACGTTGAAAATAATCAGGAAAATCCGGAACTCGGAACCAGAAAAGTACCATTTTGCAAGGAACTTTATATTGACAGGGAAGACTTTATGGAAAATCCCCCAAAGAAGTATTTCAGACTTTTCCCGGGTAATGAAGTCAGACTTATGCATGGATATTTTGTAAAATGTGAGAGCTTTGTAAAGGATGAAAATGGAAAGGTTACAGAGATACACTGTACTTATGATCCGGAGACAAAGTGTGGAACAGGCTTTACGGGAAGAAAAGTAAAGGGAACGATACACTGGGTATCTGCAAGACATGCTGTTCAGGCAGAGGTCAGATTGTATGAAAATATAGTAGATGAAGAAAAAGGAAAACTGGATGAGGATGGAAATCTTAATTTAAATCCAAATTCTCTCACAGTGTTGAAAAATTGTATGCTGGAAGAAAACCTTGCAAATGCAAAACCGGAAGATAAATTCCAGTTTGTAAGACAGGGATACTTCTGCGTAGATTTAAAAGATTCTACAGAAGACCATCTGGTATTCAACAGAATCGTTTCACTAAAGAGCTCATTTAAGCTCCCTAAAAATGACTAAAAGGGAAAGGAGAGCTGACTAATCAGCGGTATTTTGCCATGGGTGATAATTTATTTTCTGGACTGGGTCAGTTAGGACTCGGTGACTTAGAAGGTGTAGGTGTATTCGAGGAGGAGAAAAAAGAGGAAAAGAAAGAGGAAGTATCAAAACCTAAAGAGGTAACAGAGGAGGAAATTTTGTATGATAAAACATATAAGTGTCCTCTGTGTGACAACAAATTCACATCAAAGATGATAAGAACCGGCAAGAATAAACTGATAGGTTCGGATACGGACTTAAGACCACGATATACTATAGCAGATCCTATTAAGTACGACTGTATCGTATGTGGAAACTGTGGTTACGCTGCACTTAACAGATATTTTGCCAAGGCAACATCAAAACAGCTTGATATGATAAAACAGAATATTTCATCAAAATTTAAAGGTGTGGATGAGACTGCACCGGTATATTCCTATGATGAAGCTTTTGTCAGATATCAGCTTGCACTTGTAAATGCGGTGGTAAAAAAGGCACATGCCAGTGAAAAAGGTTACATATGCCTGAAAACTGCATGGATTCTTCGCGGCAAAGCAGAGCAGCTTCCGGAAGATATGGAAGGACTTGAAGAGGCAAAGAAAGAACTGCAAAAACAGGAGTTACAGTTTATCAAAAATGCATACCACGGATTTAAAGAGGCTATGCAGACAGAGCCGTTCCCGATATGCGGAATGGATGAGTATACTTTTATATATCTTGTGGCAGAACTTGCAAGAAAATGTAAGGATTATGGTATTTCATTAAAGCTTATAAGTGATATTATAACATCCAAGACGGTATCACCTAAGATTAAGGACAGAGCAAGAGAATTAAAAGATCTTATAAAGGAAGAGGTAAGTAAGAAATAAATGTTTGCATTTACACTGGTATTAGATGGAGACAGTAAGACACCTTTATACGAACAGATATATGCATATATAAAAAATGAAATCCGAAATGGTAAAATTGAGTGTAGGTCGAAGCTTCCGTCTGCAAGAGCATTGGCAGAGTATCTTCAGATAAGCAGAAGTACAGTGGATATGGCCTACGCTCAATTAGTTTCGGAGGGATATATAGAATCCGTACCGTGTAAGGGATATTATGTCTGTGAGATATCGCTTTTGTATGACATTGCACCACAGAAACATAATGATATACTGTATGCAAAGGAAGATAAGAAAGAAAATCTGATTGATTTTACACCAAATGGCATTGATCTGGAGTATTTTCCCTTCAATACGTGGAGAAAAATCACCAAAAGCGTTCTCAATGTGGATAACAAAGAAATGTTCGGAAACGGTGACAGTATGGGTGACATGGAACTCAGAAGCAGCATATGTTCTTATCTTTTTGAGGCGAGGAATGTACACTGTTCTCCGGAACAGATACTTATAGGTGCGGGTAATTATTATCTTACCACACTGTTATGCAGAATATTTGATGATGATAAAGTCATTGCGATGGAAAGTCCCACATATCAGAGAGCGTACAACATCTTCAGAACCAATGGCAGAAATGTAGTTACTGTTAAGGTGGACGGGGATGGAATCAATATGGAGATGCTTAAAAGCTGTAAGGCAGATGTGGTCTATGTTATGCCGTCACATCATTATCCTCTTGGTACGGTGATGCCCATAAGTAAAAGAGTTGAGTTGCTGAAATGGGCTAATGAAAGTGACGGGCGCTATATAATAGAGGATGATTATGACAGTGAGTTCAGATATCATGGAAAACCTGTACCGGCACTTAAAGGCATAAGTGAAAATAACAATATTATATATATAGGAACATTTTCAAAGTCAATAGCACCGGGACTTAGAATAAGCTATATGGTGTTACCGGAGAAACTGCTTGAAATTTATCGCAGAAAGCTTAAATTCTGTTCCCAGACCGTATCGAGAATTGAGCAGGCCACCGTGAGAGAATTTATCGAGGGCGGCTACTTCGAGAGACATTTAAACCGAATGAGGGCAGTGTATCGGGAAAAGCACGATATGATAATAGCGGCATTTAAGGAAAACAGCGATGTTATCAGGATATCCGGAGAGAATGCGGGGCTGCATCTGCTGTTGGAGGTTAATAACGGTATGACAGAGGATGAACTTATTGCTGCTGCCGGAAAAAATGGCGTAAGAGTGTATGGCATGTCGGAAAATTTCAATTCCGGTGCAGAGATATACAGAAGTGGAATAATATTGGGATTTGCCATTGTAAATAAAGAACAGATAGAAGAAGGTATAAAACGGCTGAAAGAAGCCTGGTTAAAGTAAGGAGTTGAATATATGAAAGAACAGTTATATACAATACCTGTCAATGATGCATTTGGAAAAGAATGTGAATGTCCGATATGTGCAATGTATGATGAGCTTGAAAGAAATGCGGTTCAGTTTACGATGGGACCGAGCTACATGGAAGATGACATAAGGGCAATGACAGACAAGATGGGATTTTGCGAGAAACACATGAGACAGGTGGCAGCGGTGGAAAACAAGCTTGGACAGGCTCTTATACTGCATACCCATATGGTTAAGATAAATAAAGACATAAGAGAGATTACATCAGGAACAAAGAAGTCAGGCTTTTTCAAGAAACAGGATAATTCACAGCTTATAAACTACATAAAGGAACTTAATGAATCATGCTTTATATGTAATCGTATAGATGAGACATTTAAACGTTATATAAGGACGATACATTATCTGTGGGAAAAAGATGAGGTATTTAAGAGCAAATACAGAACTTCTAAGGGATTTTGTACAAAGCATTATGGAATGCTTATAGAGCAGGCATCCTCTAATCTGTCAGGGGCAAATCTTGATGTATTTATAGAGGACACTAATAAGGTGTATATAGAGAATATGGAGAGAGTGGAAGGGGATTTGTCATGGTTTATAGATAAGTTTGACTACAGACATAAGGATGAACCGTGGAAAAATTCTAAGGATGCACTTCCGAGGGCAATGAACAAATTAAACAGTATATCCGCAGAGGAGCAGGAATAGATAAAGATAAAGGGATAATCGCATTGATTATCCCTTTAAAAATTATAATAAACTATCAAATCCGATATCGTTTGACTTGTCCTCAGCCTCAATCTCTGAAGAAGCAAAGTCATCACCGCTTGGAACGTTTACATAGCTTTTCTCAGCTTTTTCTTCTTTAACTTCTTCCTCGTCCTCTGAAGAAGTATCTGCCTTTGCAGTATCTTTTGAACTTTCATCATCAGATGCGTCTGTCACGTCATCATCATCGTCATCGTCATCGAAATCATCAAAGTCATCATCAAACTCGTCGTCGTCAAAATCATCATCATCAAAATCAAGAAAATCATCATCATCAAGGTCATCATTGGAAGACTTGTACTTGTTGTACAGAGCCATACCTCCCGCTACTGCTGAACCGATTAATGCACTGCATAATAAAACTTTACCAAATTTTTTCTTTGCCATAATTTCTACTCCTTTCTTGGTCAACCTCTGTACATAATTGTAATACTATTCAGAGGAAAAATAAAGAAAAATATGAAAAGTTTAGAAAAATGTAATAATGTAGACCGGGATGTTGATAATTGGGAAATGAAATGGTAGTATAGTCATTGAAACGGAGGCAGAAATGGATAGAAAGATTATATTTTTTGATATAGACGGAACTTTATATGTATATGGAAAGAAGATACTGGATTCAACAGTGGAGGCAATACGCATGTTAAAGGAAAACGGACATATTCCCGTGATATGTACCGGACGGACAAAGTCCATGATATTTCCCGAAATCTTTGATATCGGCTTTGACAGCCTTATATCAGGTGGTGGAACCTATGCGGAATATCAGGGAAAAAAGCTTTACCTGGAGTGTATGGATAAGGAAGCAGTAGAGGATGTGGCAGAGACAATGTCAGAGTGCGGCATAGTTCCCATACCTGAAGGACATGAGCATATGTATATAGATAAAAGTAATATACCGGATTCCTATAGAGAAATATACAAACTTTATGAAGAAAAGATAGGTGATAAGATAGAGTCTATAGATTATGAAAACATGAGTGTGTCAAAGATAAGCGGAAAGATAGAACCACATTCAGATATTGCCACAATGGAAAGGAAATATTCAAAGGATTATACAATAATAAATCATGCGGGAGAACTGCTTGAACTTATTCCGAAACCTTACACCAAGGCAGTGGGAATAGAGAGGATGATTAAATATCTTGATATTCCGGTTGAAAATACCTATGCGTTTGGTGACAGCTTTAATGATGTGGAGATGCTTAAATATGTAAAGTACGGTATCGCCATGGGAAACAGCAATCCGGAGCTGTTTAAACATGTGAAATACAAAACTGATAATATAGAAGATTCGGGAATATATAACGGACTTAAAAAGATGAAATTAATTTAATATAAAGGATACAGGTGTGAAAAAATGAGAATAATCTCAGAGAACGGTAATATAATAGTTGAGAATGTGCAGGATTTTAATCTTGGTCAGACTTTAGAGTGTGGTCAGTGCTTCAGATATGAGAGAATTGGTGCAGATGATTATATAATTGTGGCAATGAAAAAGATGCTGCACATACAGCAGCAGGATGACAGTCTTATATTATATAATACCTCTGAACAGGAATACAAAGGAATATGGGAGGAATATTTTGACCTTGAGAGAGATTACGGAGAAATAAAAAGAGAGCTTGTGAGCAGAAATGATAAGATAGCAGATGCAATAGAGGCACAGGGGGGGATACGCATACTTAATCAGGAATTTGATGAGGTGCTTATTTCGTTTATAATATCCCAGAATCAGCAGATTCCAAGGATAAGGAAGATAATTGCAACGATATGTGAAAGATACGGTGACAAAATCGGAACTTACGGAGAAAAAGATTATTATTCATTTCCGGATAAATACAGGCTGGCTGAATTGACTGAAGAAGATTTCAGGGATTGCAAGACAGGATTCAGGGCAGCGTATCTCTACGGTGCGTCTAAGGCACTGGCAGACGGAACGATAGATGGCAGTATTCTTGCATCAATGGACAGAAATGAGGCAGAAGAAACCCTTAAGTCATTAAAGGGAGTGGGTAAAAAGGTGGCGGACTGCACACTGCTGTTCGGACTGGGCTTTAAGGCGGCGTTTCCTATAGACGTGTGGGTTAAGCGTGTCATGGAAGAAATCTACTTTGGCAAGGAGACCAAAAAAGAGGAGATACAGAAGTTTGCAGATAAAGCATTCGGTGAGTATGGCGGATATGCCCAGCAGTATTTGTTTGCGTATGCAAGAGAAAAATCATTAAAGGATAAAAATAAATAAAAAAACAAGAAAACAGATGAAAACTTGAGAAAAGTTTAGAAAATCTGCTGATAAAATAGAAAACAGTGGTAAAATTAAACTTGCATAATAAGATTAAAAACATTATTATATGCATTAGAAATTAGCACTCGTCAAGAGTGAGTGCTAATAAAAGAAAAACAGTATGATTGGAGGATTTATCATGAAGTTAGTACCATTAGGAGACAGAGTAGTATTAAAACAGTTAGTTGCAGAAGAAACAACAAAATCAGGAATAGTTATACCGGGACAGGCAAAGGAGAAACCACAGCAGGCAGAAGTTATAGCTGTAGGACCTGGCGGAGTAGTTGACGGTAAAGAGATAAGGATGGAAGTTAAGACAGGAGATACTGTTATATATTCTAAATATGCAGGAACAGAAGTTAAGATTGAAGATGAGGAATATATCATAGTAAGACAGTCAGATATTTTAGCAGTTGTAAAATAAGAAGAAAATTCATTTGAATAATATTTTGGAGGTAGATTAGAATGGCAAAAGAGATTAAATATGGTGCAGATGCGAGAAAAGCATTGGAGTCAGGCGTAAATCAGTTAGCAGATACAGTTAAAGTTACATTGGGACCTAAAGGAAGAAACGTAGTTCTTGATAAGACATATGGTGCTCCTCTTATTACAAATGATGGTGTTACTATCGCAAAAGAGGTAGAACTTGAGGATGCATTTGAAAATATGGGTGCACAGTTAGTTAAAGAAGTTGCAACAAAGACTAACGATGTAGCAGGTGATGGTACAACAACAGCTACAGTTCTTGCACAGGCAATGATAAATGAAGGTATGAAGAACCTTGCAGCAGGAGCAAATCCTATCATACTCAGAAAAGGAATGAAGAAGGCTACTCAGGCAGCTGTAGAGGCTATAGCAGGAATGAGCAGCAAAGTAACAGGAAAAGACCAGATAGCTAAGGTAGCAGCTATTTCAGCAGGTGATGAAGAAGTAGGAAACATGGTAGCAGATGCTATGGAAAAAGTTTCTAACGACGGTGTAATCACTATAGAAGAGTCAAAGACAATGCAGACAGAGCTTGACCTTGTAGAAGGTATGCAGTTCGACAGAGGATATATTTCAGCTTATATGGCAACTGATATGGACAAAATGGAAGCAGTTCTTGAAGATCCATACATTCTTATAACAGATAAGAAAATCAGCAACATTCAGGAAATCCTTCCACTTCTTGAGCAGATTGTACAGTCTGGTTCAAAACTTTTAATTATTGCTGAGGATGTTGAGGGTGAAGCTCTTACAACATTAATCGTAAACAAATTAAGAGGAACATTCAACGTAGTAGCAGTTAAGGCTCCTGGATATGGTGACAGAAGAAAAGAGATGTTAAAAGATATCGCTATTCTTACAGGCGGTCAGGTTATCTCAGAAGAGTTAGGATTAGAGCTTAAAGATACTACTATGGATCAGCTTGGTAGAGCTAAATCTGTTAAGGTTCAGAAAGAAAATACAGTCATCGTGGACGGCGAAGGTGACAAGGCTGAGATAGAGGCAAGAGTAAGCCAGATTCGTACACAGATTGAAGAGACAACATCTGATTTCGATAGAGAGAAATTACAGGAAAGACTTGCTAAACTTGCAGGTGGTGTTGCAGTTATCCGTGTAGGTGCAGCTACAGAGACAGAGATGAAAGAAGGAAAGCTCCGTATGGAAGATGCCCTTGCAGCTACAAGAGCAGCAGTAGAAGAGGGAATCATCGCAGGAGGCGGTTCTGCATATATCCATGCATCTAAGGAAGTTGCAAAACTTGTTGCAGGTCTTGAGGGTGATGAGAAGACAGGTGCAAATATCATCCTTAAAGCACTTGAAGCTCCATTATTTACAATTTCAAAGAATGCAGGTCTTGAAGGCTCAGTTATCGTAAATAAAGTAAGAGAGTCAGAGCCGGGATTCGGATTCGATGCATTACATGAAGAATATGTAAATATGGTTGACAGAGGTATCCTTGACCCTGCTAAGGTTACAAGAAGTGCATTACAGAATGCTACAAGCGTAGCTTCAACACTCCTTACTACAGAATCAGTAGTAGCAAATATTAAGGAAGAGACACCGGCAATGCCAGCAGGAGCAGGCATGGGTGGAATGATGTAATATTCCGCTGATATTTGAAAATAAATAAAAAATAGTTTATAATATAGCAGACACATTTTATCGATTCAGGTGTCAAAAGGGTGCTACGCACCAGCCAAGCACAATATGTGATATTGCAAGCTAGCTTGCAAATACACATACTTGTGTTGGCTAGCCTCCGTAGGGGCTTTTGATATCTGAATCTTATAAGTGGAAATTGCTCAGAAATGGAGGTTATTATGAAAAAATATTTGGGAATAGTTGCAGCATGTGCAGCTCTGTGCTTAACAATGGCTAACTGTGATAATATTTATGCTATTGAATCAAAGGAAGTACAGCAGCAGTACGAAGTGAATTATGATACATATATAGAAGAGGGAATGCCGGATGTAAAACCGGTTAACAGGGAATATGAGCTTGACCGGAGTGCCGACGTGTTACCGGCATGTTATGATGCAAGAGAAAATCAAAAGGTTTCAACCGTAAAAAATCAGGATTATAACAATAAGGCATATGGTACATGTTGGGCATTTGCAAGCAGTAGTGTGAGTGAAAATAATATAATAAAAAGACTTGGGTCTGATGATGCAGATTTATCGGAAATGCATCTTACATATTTTGCGTATCACAGACCTGCTGACCCGTCAGGGGGAACGGCAGGGGATTATAATGAGGCAGTGAGTGCCGACTACAGGCAGTTAGGTGGAAATGCCAATCTTACGATATCATCATATGCATCGTGGATGGGTCCGGCTGATGAGAGTACGCTCACATATGATAATATTGAAAATGCAGGTCTTACAGTTGATGAAAATCTGGCATATGCCAGTGATGTTGCACACATGCAGAATTCCTACTGGATATCCATGCAGGATAAAGATATAGTTAAAAGACTCGTTA
Organism: uncultured Lachnospiraceae bacterium; assembly: GCA_902763335.1. GTDB lineage: Bacteria > Bacillota > Clostridia > Lachnospirales > Lachnospiraceae > UBA2821. The sequence goes on from CACWRR010000017.1 coordinate 36,082, forward strand.
TGGAGCATGGCGGGGCACAGGTGACGTTCAGGTGGAACACGTCATATTACAATTATTCTAAAGCAGCCTACTATAAAAATACAAATTCCAATACGGGGGTAAATCATGCCGTTACAATTGTAGGATGGGATGATGATTATTCGGCAGACAATTTTAAGAAGAAGCCTGATAAAAATGGGGCATGGCTTATAAAAAACAGCTGGGGAGACAAATGGGGAGACAAGGGATATTTCTGGATATCGTACGAGGATGGAAACGTACAGAAGTCATCTGCGTATGTATTTGATTATGAGAGCACAGACAATTACAAATACAATTATCAGTATGATGGTGCGGCAGATTTGGGACGGTATGCTACATATAAT
>CACWRR010000018.1 GCA_902763335.1 uncultured Lachnospiraceae bacterium
TACTTTTTCATCCAAGGATTCGTGTGCTAAACGAATTCTTTTTTTGTTTTCAATCAAGATTGCGGAACGTGCGTAACTAGTTTCGCAATTACCTATTAGTAGAGTCATATATGCATATCAGACTCATTTTAAGATTTATATATTATTATGGATTAGCAATAGGATAACTTCCTATGCTGTCAGGACTCCATTTTCCATGAAGAGTGGTAGTGACACCGCTGATGTTAGTGCATATTGATAACCTGCATTGAGAATATGTACGTTCATTTACATAGTTAGTTATAAAACGTTTTGAATTTGCCGGTATAACAGCGTATCCATGTTTTGTACAGTTGTCACGATCTGGTGAATATGAGATAACCCTGATAGGAACAGAGGCGGTACTATAAATATAATGATATGAGTCATCCTTTTTATGACGAAGCTTTGTATCGACATAATTATTATATCCTATGTATTTCTCTGGTAAATTGCTATCTGTGTAATTATTTGCATAGACTGGTATAGAAGTAAAGATTGTAGCACATGTTGCTAAGCACAGTGCAAGAGTTTTTTTCTTGTTCATTATGTAATTTCCTCCTTAAATAAATTAGTATCTCCCGCTAAACCACTTATATTTTATTTTGCATACTTATACTCAATAATTATAGTTTAGCAGACTCCAGCTTTAAAATGATAAATTTAACTTCGAAGTATTATATCTGCAAAAAACTGATATATATACTATAATTAATAAAAATCCATTTGTCAAGCAATTTCTGTATTAATATAATAATTATTGTACATTTGATGTATTGTATAAAAAATATTTTTACTTGACATCTTAAACATTATGGCACACAATTACATATGTAAATTTTTGAATATATTTTACTCTGTGCAAAGTTACCAACTGCATAAGCGACATTTTGAGGCGACTGGTACTTGGCAACTGTATTTTAGTTGCTTATGTACCGCTGCCAGCCGAAGATAGTGCGAACGTGTGAGCGTTGCAGTTGGTAACTTTGCACAGAGGTATATAGATATTTTCAGAGTCTTGCAAATGTTAAATTTGTATAAGGAGAGAAAACAGATGAACATAAATAATTTAAAAGAGAATTTACTATTATATGCCATAACAGACAGAACATGGCTGAATGGAGATACATTGGACTCGCAGGTTGAAAATGCACTGAGAGGCGGTATAACCATGCTGCAGCTTCGTGAGAAAAAACTGGAGAGAGAGGAGATATTAAAAGAGGCAGTCAGAATGAGGGAATTATGCCACAGATATGATGTCCCTCTTATAATAAATGATGATGTGGAACTGGCACTTGAAGCGGATGCTGACGGAGTACATGTGGGACAGAGTGACATGGCAGCAGGACTTGCAAGAAAAAGGCTTGGAAAAGGGAAAATACTCGGAGTATCTGCAAGAACAGTGGAACTGGCACTTGAGGCAGAGAAAAACGGTGCAGATTACCTTGGCGTAGGTGCAGTATTCGGAACAAATACAAAAAATGACGCAAAGAAGCTTGATCACAGCGTACTCGAAAATATATGTGACAGTGTAAAAATACCCGTCGTTGCCATAGGCGGTATCACGGCTGACAACATGCATGAATTAAAAGGACGGGGAATGAACGGATTCGCTGTGGTAAGTGCCGTATTTGCACAAAAAGATATAGAAAATGCAGTTATAAAACTTAAGACAATTGCAGAAGATACCATCAGATAATTTAAATGGAGGCTGCAAATGTTTTATGTAATAAGGGATGACACTGTATACGAAGAGGAATACAGTGAACCGGGCAAAGGTGAGATAAGTGTTGGCAGTATGCCTGTGGAGGATATATTATCGCTTTACAGGCAGTATAAGCTCGACAGACAGGTGTTAGAGGAGTGTTATGCCGACAAGTCCCACTTTAGGACCGGAGTAGATGCATATGATGATTACACATTTGGTGTTATAGATATAGTCAGACAGGAAAATGTAACGGGGGAGAGAGACAAAATTGCATTTATAATAAGAAGAAACCAGTTTATCATCATAGACATAAACTGTAAAAATATGGATACAGATGAGATTCTGTCAACATCATTAAAGCGTTTCAGACAGAATATAACCCTTGAAAAAATCGTGTTCTGTGTTCTTGACAATCTGATAGGCGGAAGTAATATGTTTCTTGAGAATACCGAAAAACGTATTATGGAAATGGAGAAGAACATAGTTGAAAAGAGGGTTAATGAACTTCTTAATAAAGAAATATATGACCTTAGGAACCGCCTTTCGGTTCTTAGGAATTATTATGAACAGCTTGTGGAGATAGGAGAGGAACTGTTAGAAAATGAAAACGGTATATTTGTAGGGAGAGAACTTCGGTATATAAAAATATATACAGATAAATCCATGCGTCTCAGTGAAAATACCCGTGCATTATCGGAGAGCCTTATCCATTTAAGAGAAGCACTTGATGCCAGCTTGAACTACAGTATAAACAGTACAATGAAGATGTTTACCGTGGTTACTACCATATTTCTTCCACTTACCCTTATTGCCGGCTGGTATGGGATGAATTTTAATAATATGCCGGAACTTACATCAGCTTACGGATATCCCGGTGTGATAACCTTCAGCGTGGCAGTGATAATAATATGTCTTATGTACTTCAAAAAGAAAAAATTCTTATAAAACAATTCACAGAAAATTCATAAAATCCCATAAAATCATTTCTTGACATTAAAAAAAACAAGAGTTAAAATACAGTTCGCTATCGAACTATCTGATGAGAAAGGAGGTACAAATGCATACACATATAGGATGTCAGGTGAAGACGTTAAATAACATGATAACCAAAAAGATAATCGCATATTCTTCGGAATCTGAGCTTGACGAGGTTACGGTCATGCACGGCTGGATACTCGGGTATCTCTATGATAATCGTGATGAGGAGATATTTCAGAAAGATATTGAAAAGGAATTTGAGATTAATAAATCTACAGTTACATGTATTATCAAACTTATGGAGAAGAAGGGGTATATACAGAGACAGTCGGTTGAATATGACGGCAGGTTAAAGCGAATAAGACTGACGGATAAGGGGGAGAAAAGTCATATTGAGGCATTAAAAAGTATTAAAAAGGTTGAGGGCATTTTACGGCAGAACATACCGGATGAGGAGCTTGACAGTTTTTTTAATACTATTAATAAATTAAAATCAAATCTAAGTAAGGAGATGGTAAATAATGCTTAAAACACTTGGAGCACAGATAAAGGAATTTAAAAAGGATTCAATTCTTACACCTGTTTTTATGCTGCTCGAGGTTATTATGGAAACTATTATTCCGCTTATGATGGCGTCCATTATAGATGACGGTGTCAACAAAGGCAATGTCAGACACATATACATAATGGGTGCAGCCATGGCGGTTATAGCCTGTATAAGTCTGTATGCCGGAGTTATGGGTGGAAAGTACGGTGCAAGGGCTTCTGCCGGATTTGCAAGAAATCTCAGAAAAGCCATGTACAGTAACATACAGACATATTCATTTTCAAATATCGACAAGTTCAGTACAGCGGGACTTGTTACAAGACTTACAACAGATGTTACAAACCTTCAGAATGCATATCAGATGATACTGAGAATGTGTACAAGAGCACCGGCAAGTATGATATGTGCAATGGCAATGGCTTTCTTTATAAATGCGAGACTTGCAAGCATCTATCTTGTTGCAGTTATTATACTCGGTTCGCTTCTGGCATTTATAATGGTCAGGGCACACAAATACTTTAATCAGGTATTCAGAAAGTATGACGATTTGAACTCAAGCGTTCAGGAAAATGTTTCTGCCATAAGAGTGGTTAAGGCATATGTCAGAGAAGATTATGAGAAAAATGTATTCACAAAGGCAAGTATGAATGTTTACAAGATGTTTGTAAAGGCAGAGGGAATAATATCATTTAATGCACCGCTTATGCAGTTTACGGTATATACATGTATACTTCTTATCAGCTGGGTGGGAGCAAAGAGTATAGTTGCAGGCAATCTTGCGACAGGAGAACTTATGAGTCTTCTTACATACTGTATGAACATTCTCATGAGTCTTATGATGTTATCAATGGTTTTTGTAATGGTTACAATGAGTATAGCCAGTGCAGAGCGTATAACAGAGGTAATTAATGAGAAGCCTGACATTACTGACCCTGAAAATCCGGTTATGGAAGTTAAGGACGGAAGCATAGTATTTGACAATGTGGAGTTCAGTTATAACCATGACAGTGAGGAACCGGTATTAAAGGATATAAACATTTCGATAAATTCAGGAGAGACTATCGGAATAATCGGTGGAACAGGTAGTGCGAAAACGAGCCTTGTAAATCTTATAAGCAGGCTGTATGACGTGCAAAAAGGAAGTATCCGTGTAGGCGGCAGGGATGTAAGAGAATATGACCTTGAGGTACTCAGAAATTCGGTTGCCGTGGTTTTACAGAAAAATGTATTATTCAGCGGAACGATACTTGAGAATTTAAGATGGGGCGATAAGGACGCTACGGAAGAAGAGTGTAAGGAGGCATGCCACCTTGCATGTGCAGATGAATTTATAGAGAGATTTCCGGATAAATATAATACGTTTATAGAACAGGGAGGAGCAAATGTATCCGGTGGTCAGAAACAGAGACTCTGTATTGCCAGGGCACTTTTAAAGAAACCGAAAATACTTATCCTTGATGACAGTACCAGTGCAGTGGATACTGCAACTGATGCAAAGATAAGAGAGTCATTTGCAAAGAAGATTCCGGGAACAACAAAGCTTATCATTGCACAGAGAATATCAAGTGTACAGGGAGCTGACAGAATCATTGTAATGGATGACGGCAAGATAAACGGATTCGGAACTCATGAAGAATTGCTTAAAAATAATGATATTTACAGAGACGTATACGAGTCACAGACAGGTGGAAGCGGTGACTTTGATGAGAATGGAGGTGAGTAATCATGCATGAGAAAATGAATGGAAATATGAATAAAGGAAAACGTTCCGATGTATTTAAGAGACTTATGGGATATATACTTAAAAGCTACAAGTGGCATCTGCTTATAGTTGTTATATGTATATTCGTAAGCGTTATTGCAAATGTGAGGGGAATGATGTTTACAAAGACACTTGTGGATGATTATATACTTCCGCTTATCGGAAGTGACAATCCGGACTTTTCAAACCTGTTAATGGCGATAGGAAAGGTTGCGGTATTTTACGGAATAGGTGTTGTATCCACTTATGCATACACACGTATTATGGTAAATGTCTGCCAGGGAACATTAAAAAATATAAGAATTGATATGTTTGTCCATATGGAAAAACTTCCTATTAAATATTTTGATACCCATGCCCACGGTGATATTATGTCTATTTATACAAATGATATAGATACCTTAAGACAGATGATAAGCCAGAGTATGCCACAGCTGTTATCGAGTGTTATAACAATTGTGAGCGTGTTTACGGGAATGATAGTTCTTAGTGTTCCTCTTACGGTTTTAACTGTAGTCATGGTTGCTGTAATGCTGTCTGTCACAAAGAAACTTGCAGGACTCAGCGGAAAATATTTCATGGAGCAGCAGCGTAACCTTGGAACTGTAAACGGTTATATAGAAGAAATGATGAACGGCCAGAAAGTTGTTAAAGTATTCTGCCATGAAGAGGAAAGTATTGATAAGTTTAATGAAATCAATGATAAACTTTTTGAGAGTGCGGATGCGGCAAATAAGTTTGCAAATATTCTTATGCCGATAAATGCACAGCTCGGAAATATCAGCTATGTGTTATGTACCATGGTTGGAGGTATTCTGGCCCTCAACGGAATAGGAGGCTTCACACTCGGAGGTCTTGCAAGCTTTCTGACACTCAACAAGAGTTTTAATATGCCTATAAATCAGGTCAGCCAGCAGTTTAACAGTATTGTCATGGCTATGGCGGGAGCAGAGAGAATATTTGAACTCCTTGATGAGAAGGAAGAGACAGACGAAGGTTATGTAAGTCTTGTAAACATTACAGAGAAAAACGGACAGTTTATAGAGAGTGACGGTTATACCGGAAGATGGGCATGGAAACATGTACATCAGGCAGACGGTTCAGTAGATTATATAGAGTTAAAGGGCGACGTTGTATTTAACGACGTGGATTTCGGATACAATGATGATAAAATCGTTCTGCACAATATAAAACTGTATGCTAAACCGGGACAGAAGATAGCATTTGTCGGTTCTACGGGAGCAGGAAAGACTACGATTACCAACCTTATTAACAGATTTTATGACATACAGGATGGAAAAATCAGGTATGACGGAATAAATATTAATAAGATAAAGAAGGCAGACTTGAGACGTTCACTTGGAATAGTGCTTCAGGATACCCACTTATTTACGAATACCGTAATGGAAAATATCAGATATGGTAAACTTGATGCCACGGACGAGGAGGTCATTGCCGCTGCAAAGCTTGCAAATGCCCATGGATTTATAAAGCATCTTCCGGAAGGCTATAATACGATGCTCACCGGAGACGGAGCAAATTTAAGTCAGGGACAGAGACAGCTTCTTGCCATAGCAAGGGCAGCAGTTGCCAATCCACCGGTGCTTATTCTTGATGAAGCGACAAGCTCTATAGATACCAGAACAGAGAAGATAGTTCAGGACGGTATGGATAAGCTGATGTCGGGAAGAACTACATTTGTAATTGCCCACAGACTTTCTACCGTAAAGAACAGTGATTGTATCGTCGTTCTTGAACAGGGAAGAATAGTTGAGAAGGGTTCACATGATGAACTGATGAAGGAACAGGGAAGATACTACAGATTGTATACAGGAAATGGTGTACAAAATGGTTGATAACACACAGGGAAATATTGTATAATATAAAGTGCATAAAGGAGAAGGAAAGGAAGGATAACAGATTATGAAGAAAATGAAACAAATGTTATTGATGGCGGTTGCGGCACTTTTAATTGTACTTGTAGTACCTGACAACGCACAAGCTGCAACAACAGTGAAACTCGACAAAAAGACACTTACTACATATGTTGGCGGACAGACACAGCTTACCATGACAGGTAATGCAAAGAATGTTAAATGGAGCAGCAGTAAGACAAATGTTGCATCAGTTACATCGAAGGGTCTTGTAACAGCAAAAAAAGCCGGCAAGGCAGTTATTACTGTTAAGTCCGGAAGCAAAAAAGCAACATGCACAGTTACAGTAAAGAAACAGCTTTCAGCTAAACAGGCAGTTGCACAGCTTAACAGCAAACTTAAAAAGGCAACATGCATTACCGTAAATGCATACCAGAAATCCATTAAAAAATCAAATTATATACTTGGTATGGGAATAAATACTAAGAAACAGATTATATACATGGATGCACAGATACTCGGAGTAGGTAAAATCTACACAACAAAAAACCGTACATACTGGTATGATTCTTCAAGTAAAAAATGGTATTATCAGAAGAATGAATCAGGTATGGCAGGAATTGAGGATATCCTTGATGAAGTGCTAATTACAAGCGGCATGAAATATAAAGGTGCAGGTGTGAAGAAATTCAACGGAAAGAACTGTTATACACTTCAGGTAACAGCCGATGGTGAAACAGCTAAATATTATCTTGACTTATCAGACTACAGCCTTGTTGGTGTAGAATCTGGAACAGGTTCAGAAAAAATGATAATGGTTGTAGATACAAAAGCTTCAGTAACTATTCCATCATCTGTTACAAAGAACGCAAAATATAAGGCAATATCAACAAACTAAATAAAATATGATACCGTAACGGTACATTGGTGAAACAATGTACCGTTTTTTGTATAAGCATGTAGTCAACTTCTGTAATAAATGGTATAATATTTAATACAAAAATTCGTGAGAAAAGAGGAGGTGAGCGGTCATGCGGAGAGTAAACTTGAATGATTTGCGTCCGGGTATGATAATAGCTAAGGATGTGATTCAGGATGGAAAGCTTATAGTTTCAAAGGGAGTTATATTGTCGGGTGAATCTATAGAAAAGCTTAAGAAATATGTTATATTAAGCGTAGATGTTGAGGATGAGCCGTCGAAGGCATTTACAGAATCAGTACAGGAGGATTTATCATATGCTGAGAGGGTGAAAAACAGTCCTGAATATGCCCGCTTTAAGGATAAATTTGACGATGCGGTTGAAGAAATACAAAACAGTATGAATGACGTTGTACAGAAGAATAAACCATTGGATGTTGACGTTATGTTAAAACCCGTTCTAGAAACCATGGAATCCTTAGAGAGCAGAATAAGTGTATTTGATATGATGCAGAATATGAGAGATTATGATGATGCAACATATGTTCATTGTCTTAATGTGGCACTTATATGTAATATATTTTCGAGATGGCTTGGCTATACAAATGAGGAGACAAGGATTGCTACTGCGTGTGGACTTTTGCATGATATAGGTAAAATGGCAATAGGCAAAGATATTATACAGAAGCCTGCAAAGCTGACTAATAATGAATATGAAGCAATTAAGCAGCATACGGTTGCGGGATATAATCTGTTAAAAGATTACCCTATAGACCTTCATATAAAGAATACGGCACTGTTCCATCATGAGAGATGCGATGGCTCGGGATATCCATATGGTATTAAGGGACCATATATAGATAAATATGCCAAAATGGTAGCCATAGCAGACGTCTATGATGCAATGACCGCATCGAGAGTATACAGAGAGGCAATGTGTCCGTTTAAGGTTATTTCGATATTTGAGGAAGAGGGACTTCAAAAATATGATGTAGGTTACCTTATGACATTTCTTGATCATATTGAAAACACTTATCTTCAGAACAGAGTGAGACTGAATAACGGTAAAGAGGGAGAGATAGTATTTATAAATAAGGGACATCTTGATAAACCTACTGTAAAGTGTGGAATGGATTTTATAGATTTATCCATTCAGAAAGAACTTTATATAGAGGCTATAATATAACATAAGATTTTGAAAGGATTTACATATATGGACATCAACAGTTATCTGCAAAAAAATAAATTATTGTGCGACGGAGCATTTGGAACATTTTATACGGCATCAGGCGGACAGTGCAGTATTGTGGAAGAAGCAAATATTAAGGAGCCGGAACTTGTAAAAAGTATACACAGAAAATATATAGAGGCTGGTGCAAAACTTATACGAACTAATACCTTTGCTTCAAATTGTGAAAGCTTGTCGTGCGATGCTGAGGAATTGAAAGAAAACTTAAGAGCAGGTTACAGACTTGCAAAAGAGGTTGCAGATGAATATAAGGATATATTTATCGCCGGGGATATAGGACCGGTATCCGGAGTGTTTTCAGAGGAACAGACAGATGTGGAGTCACAGTATATGGACATATGCAGGACATTTCTTGAGTGCGGTGCGGATATACTGGTATTTGAGACAATGGATACACTCGATTATATATCAGATGTTATTAAAAGTATAAAAAAAGAGAAAGCCATATTTATAATGGTACAGTTCTGTGTGAACCAGTATGGTTACAGCAATGCCGGACGGAGTGCCAAAAGTCTTATAAATGAGGCGGCAGGAATAGGAGAAATAGATGCGGTGGGATTTAACTGTGGAGTAGGTCCGGTGCATCTGTATAACATTATAAATAAGTTGAATCTGCCGTCGGATAAGTATATAACTGCACTTCCGAATGCAGGTTATCCGAAGTTTATTCAAAACAGAATGATATTTATGAATAATGAAGAGTATTTTGTGGATAAAGAATGTGAAATTGCAAAGAGTGGTGTACAGATTATCGGAGGATGCTGTGGAACTACTCCTGAATATATCAGAAAATTAAGTGAACGCATGAAGGATATTGAGGATGTGCAGGATGTAAATGTGGAGATTAATGAGTTCGGAAGTAAAGTTGAACCGGTTGACAAAGCATTTTTTGCAGACAAGCCTTCAGAACATAAGCTTATAGCAGTGGAACTGGCACCTCCGCTGGGAGCAAATGATGAGAAAATCATGGATGCGGCAAACAGCCTTAAAAAATCTAATGTTGATGTAGTTACATTTCCGGATTCACCTTCAGGAAGAACAAGAGCAGATTCTATTCTTATGGCACTAAAGGTGCAGAATGCAACAGGAATGTGCGTGATGCCCCATATATGCTGCAGGGACAAGAATTCCATAGCCATAAGGGCACAGATGCTCGGTGCTTACATGAATGGAATATACAATATGCTTGTGCTTACGGGAGATCCGGTACCTACAATGATAAGGCAGAGCGTTAAGAGTGTGTTTAACTTTGACTCAGTCGGTATGATGCGTATACTTAAGGACATGAATGAGGAAGAATTTAAAAACATGCCGCTTGTATACGGTGGTGTAATAAATTATGACAGACTTCATCTGGAAGTTGAGATAAAGAGAGTTAAGAGAAAAATGGAGGCAGGAGCACAGTTTTTCTTTACGCAGCCTATATTTACCAAAGAGGATGCTGAGAAAGTGAGACGAATAAAAGACGAAACAGGGGCTAAGATACTGTGTGGCATAATGCCGCTTGTCAGCAGGAAAAATGCGGTATTCATTAAAAACGAAATGACCGGAATAAGAGTGACAGATGATATAGTTGAGATGTTTGGCGAGGATATGGGTAAGGAACAGAGTGAAAATGTAGGAGTGGATATTGCAAGAAATGTTATGAATATGGTTGATGATTTTGCAGACGGATTTTACTTTACATTTCCGTTTAACAGAGTATATCTGCTTGACAGAATTTTGGAATGTAAATAGTATTATCCGGGGAATGGAGAATGGTATGACTATAAAGAGACTTCTTACGTCTGAAGTGGAACCAGGGATGGTTCTGGCAAATGATATATATGACAGTGCCGGGGCATTGATAGTTCCCAAAGAGACAAGATTAGATAAAAGTATAATAGAAAAACTTGAAAAATATTCTATATTTATTGTTAAAATACTTGAAGGCTACGATGATGAAAATGTGCCAAGGGAGATTGTCGGATATTATGAAAAGATATCTGCCACGAAAGAATTTGAAGAGTTTGAGCATGTTTTTAATCAGGAAACGTTAAAACTGAGAAATGCATTTAACGGTGTTGTGGATAAAGGTAAAGATGTTGATAAAGCAGCACTTCTGCAGGGTGTTGATAATATACTTAAGGCAAACAGAAACAATAATAATATGATGGATATGTTAAACTGTATGAGAGGATACGATGATCTTACATATGTGCATTGTATCAGTGTTGCACTGGTGTGTAATGTTATGGCAGGCTGGCTTGGAATGTCAAAGAATGATACTGATGAGCTTACATTTGCCGGACTTTTGCATGACATAGGAAAGGTAAAGATACCGAAACAGATAATTACTAAACCGGGGAAACTTACAGATGCAGAATACAAGATAGTAAAACACCATCCGAGACTGGGATACGAGATATTAAAGAAATGTAACGTTTCAAACGATGTGCGGCTCGTTGCACTTATGCACCATGAACGTTATGACGGAACAGGGTATCCGCTTGGGTACAGTGGAGAAAAGATTACTAAGTTTGCAAGAATCGTTGCCATTGCAGATGTGTATGATGCCATGACAGCAAACAGGGTGTATAGGGAAGGAATGTGTCCATTTGAGGTTATAGAACATTTCCAGAGCGGAATGAAAATGTATGATCCCGGATTTTTATATCAGTTTCTTGAGCATACGGCGCAGACATATGTCAGCAACAAGGTGCAGCTCAGTGACGGTCAGGTTGGAAAAGTAGCAATGATAAATAAATCTGAACTTGGAAGACCTATAGTACTTGTCGGAGATAAAGTAATCGATTTGTCAAAAAATTCAAAATTAAGAGTAGTAAAAATGATGTAAATCATATAAGTGCTTATATAAAAAATCACCGGAGCAGAAATTGTTCCGGTGATTTTTTGTTACTGTTTATTGCGTCTGTATTCTTTTGGTGTAATATTAAATGCCTTTTTAAAGATTCTGTTAAAATATGAAACATTAGGAACACCACATTTTTCGGCTATTATTCCTACCGGGTAATCTGTTTCTGACAGCATATGTGTTGCAATGTTGAGACGGTATTCATTAATATATTCAACACATGTTATACCCATGTTTGCTTTGAAATATCTCATAAGGTAATGGTCACTGAGTCCGGCTGCGTCTGCAAGTTCGGCAATCGTAATCTGGTGCATGTAGTTTGTCTGGATATATTCAATAATCTTCTTTATTGTAGTTGTCTCATTAACCTTGTGCGGTGATGAGATGTATTCTGAACAGTAATCCCTGAAGAGAGTGTAAAAAAGTTTGAACATATTAGCCTTAATACTTAATTCGTAGAAATTTTCGTTAGCATTAAAAGTATTGTGCATATCTAAGAGACAGTCATGAACTAATCTGTAACTTTCAGCATTTGGACGAATAATTGAAGGAAAATCAAGTTTGCCCTCAAGAAGTGGTGAAAAATACTTCATTGAACAGGCATCTGTAATCTGTGATGTAAGCATGCTGAGGCTGAATACAACAGTGATTGTTTCAACGGTTTCGTTTTCGTATTGACTGAAACTGTGGAGCTGCTTTGGCTTTATAAGAACAATATCACCTTCAGTAACAACATAATTTTCCAAATCGATGCACATGTTCATTTTGCCGCTTTTGATATAAATTATTTCAAATTCATCGTGCCAGTGCATAGGATAGCTTGTATAATAATCAGGCATAATTGATTCATACCATACATATGGCATTAAAAAGTTTCCGTGTTGTTTATTTTCTTTTAATTTTAAAAATTCTTCATGTAACATATGAAATGCCTCCTTTAGTATATTGTTGAGTATATAATAGTTCCGTTCGGGGAAAGAACGTTATCCGTAAAAAGGTTTGAAAACAGTATTTTTCCATCAGGGCACACTTCTGTCTGAGTATCAGAGCAGTTGAGAATAACAGTGATTTTCTGACCTTTAAATGAGTCGTTTTCAAAATCAAAACCAAACATTTTATCATAGTCTATATCGTATTTCTCAAACTGTACCAGACGACCGTTGTCAGTATTATTGACAAATCTGTATACACTGCTTTTGGCTGCCGGATTGTTCTTTCTTAAGTTTATAAGTTTCTTTGTTCGTTCAATAGAATCTCTGTAAAAACCGTTATCTATCTTATCCCATGGCATACAACGCCTGCAGTCAGGGTCATGCATACCTTCTAACATAACCTCGCTTCCGTAGTAGAGACAAGGTGTTCCGGGCATTAACAGCATAAGAGCCATTTCCTGATAAAACTTATCCGGGTTCTTAAGCTGGGATATAAGTCTTATAGTGTCATGGGAATCAAGCAGGTTGAATAATACGTCATTTGTCTGGCCCATGTACATGTTATAGCAGCGGTTTACGGCATGCGTAAGATTTTCATTTGTAAGTTCTGTATTGAGCCAGAAATCATTTATACTGTCTTTTAATGTATAGTTCATAACAGAGTCAAGCTCATTTCCGCGAAGCCATGGCATCGAATCATGCCATAATTCTCCGAGAAGGAAAAAGTCAGGTTTAAGTTTTTTTAGATTTTTTCTTAGTGTCTGCAAAAATGAGTGACTGACTTCATTTGCAACATCAAGTCTGATTGCATCGATGTCAAATTCTTTTATCCATGTCATGCATACATGTGTAAGATATCTGATGACTTCCGGATTGTTGGTATTTAGCTTTGGCAGCATATCAAAAAATGCAAATGAATAATAGTTGCCTTTTTTTGAATTTGAATTTGGAATTTTGCTAAACGGCCAGTTATTTATCATGAACCAGTCAAAATATTTTGAGTCATGGCCCTTACGACATACATCTTTCCATGGAGCAAAATGTGTGCTGCAGTGGTTAAATACGCCATCCATCATTACACGCATACCGAGAGAGTGAGCTTTGTCAACCAGTTCACGCATCTGTTCGTTGGTTCCGAATGCCGGATCTATTTTCAGATAGTCGGCAGTATCATATTTGTGGTTGCTTTTACCGGCACATAAAGGAGTGAAGTACAGTCCTGTTATACCAAGCTCATGAAGATAATCAAGCCTGCTTATGATACCGGGAATGTCACCGCCGTATATATCAAGTGGACCGACCGGCTGCTCCGGGCCTTTCCAGTCTTTTACAAATCTTCCATTCAGTGAGGAATCACCGTTACAGAATCTGTCAGGAAATATCTGATACCATACGGTGTCATTTACCCAGTCGGGAACAGTATTGATATCTACAGGATTCATCCATGGAAATATAAAATACTGTGGTCGCTCTCCGTGTTCCGGTTCTGCACTGCTGTGAAAACCGTCTTCAAAGTAATAACAGACTTCATCATTACAGCATATCCTGAAGAAATACGAGCATCTTTTAAATGGAGGTTTAACACATATCTTCCATAATACTGCATCTTCGAGGTATGACTTATGTGTTATGGCTTCCGTTTCATATATCCATTTGCTGTTACCGCCCATTATTCCGGTAGTGTATGGATCACCGTAACACAGAGATACATCTGTAATGTCAAAACCGGTGTGTAACGTAATGATTAAATTGTCTTTATCAAGGGCATAACAGAAGTTATCACCTGTTTTATGAAATATTGCACTTTTGTTCATAAAATGACATCACTCCTTTTGAAATAGTAATAATTGTGGTATATAACCATGAAAAAATTGTAAAATCATGTCATTGATATGATTATAATACAAAACAATAATAATAGCAACATTATTTTTGCATACTCATAACGCTATTGTGATACTGTGGGTCTAATGTAACATCCTTATCAAACCATTCCGGAGAAATAAAACTGTTTGCATCCTCAACGCTGGAAAATTCTACCTCCGCAAGTATTAATCCTTTTTTGATACCGTCGAATACATCCAGTTCGATAGTGTGTGTATCATCGAGAGGAATAAGAAACCTCTTTTTAGTTATTATATTTCCATCGGCTTTTTTTAGCAGATGTTCATAACTTGCACTGTCAAGGGGGAGATTGTATTCCACATGTGCCATAAGCCCAGATGATTTGTAAGTGAGATAAAAATCATCATCCTGTCGTCTGATTCGGACAACAGGAGAAGTGCACAGATAAGCCTGTTCTATAATATGATACTCATATTTATCCAGATTGTCCGGAACACATTTAACCAGATACTTTCGTTCAATTTCCATATTGTTGTCAGCCATAATAAACCTCCAAATTATTAAATTATATGAAGTGTGTCGAAAGCCGGTGCTTTGCACAGGCCGGAATAAATATGTGCTATTGCAGGTTTGTATGCAAATAGCACATATTTATTCCGGCTGTTCCCTGCAGGGGCTTTTGACATACTGATAATTCCATGAGTCAATAGTTATATTTTGATTTTAACATATAGTCATAATAGTGTCAAAACAACAAATTTTAACAATTTTGTGAACGTTTCAATGTTGAAAAGTCGGGACAACTACATTATAATATTTTAATTAATAAGTTTATATATAGGAAAGGAAATGGTGAAATGAGCAGAGTATATGCTTTTCTGGCAGACGGATTTGAGGAGACGGAGGCCATAGCAGTTATAGATTTGATAAAGCGTGGCGGCATAGACATTGAGATGGTGTCAGTCATGGGAAGAAAAGAGGTAGTTGGTGCACATAATATAAAGATAGAAGCAGACAGCCTGGTGGAGGATATAGACATTGATAATGCAGACATGCTGTTTCTGCCGGGTGGAATGCCGGGAACAACAAATCTTGCAGCATGCACTAGATTGTGTGATGCAATAGTAAGATATAATAATACAGGTAAAAAACTGGCAGCCATATGTGCCGCACCGAGTGTTTTTGGAGAACTTGGAGTACTTGAAGGAAAGAAAGCAACATGCTATCCGGGATTTGAAGACAAATTAAAAGGTGCAACCTATGTGGGAGATAAGGCGGTCACAGATAAAAATGTATCTACAGCAAGAGGAATGGGTGCTGCCATAGAACTCGGACTTGAGATAGTGCGTGTATTTGAGGGTGAGGAGAAGTCAAAAGAAGTGGCAGAGTCTATAAGGTTCTGATGATATTATGAAAGATATTTTAAAACACAAATTTATAATAAAGGCAGCGGTGGCGGCAGTAGTTACCGTTGCCGCTGCTATAATGGTAATATACGGAATAAACACCGGTAATAAAGGATATTCAAAAACTGCCGGAAAAGAAGAAGGAAGCATCACAAAGGATGATGATGGCTTTGTGTTCAGATTGAAGAGTATTTTTTCGGGAACAGGGACAAAGATAGACTATATATCGGGAATTAAACTTGATGATGGAATCGAACTTACCGTCGATTCATCGGGGGTTGATACGTCAAAAGCCGGTTCATACACGGTAGTATATACTGTTACAGACGGTAAAGTGGAAGAATCTGAAAGCGTAGAGGTAAACATAAGGGATGCCGGAAATGCAGATGGAAATGAAGAGACCGAAGAAGAGCCGGATGCTGAAAAGACAGATGAAGTCATTGACGGAGGCAGGAAATATCCCGTAAAGGATATTGAGTCGGCACAGATAGAACTGCTTTCGGGAAAAAAGGCAACAGTTCCGTGTTCAACAGCAAGGTATATAAAGAGTACAAAAACAGATTCGTACAATATTAAAAAAAATGGAAATAAATATCAGGTCAGCGAATTAATTGTAGTTTTTAATACGGGAGAAGAACAGGTTTTAGAGACAATACAAAAAAAGATAGACTAATAGATATTTTTGTGTTATAATGCTATGATGTTGAAAAATATAGAAATAAAAAATAAATATGAGCCGTTTGGTGGAAAAATACACACCTGAGGCAGACATGGAGGAAAAAAATGAGTTTTACAGTTGAAACAATGGAGAAAAACATGGCAAAGCTTACCATTGAGGTTGATGCAGCAGATGTGGAGAAAGCTATTCAGAAGGCCTACACAAAGCAGAAGAGTAAATTTAACATTTCAGGATTTAGAAAAGGAAAAGTTCCTCGTCAGATTATCGAGAAGATGTATGGCGTAGAGGTGTTCTATGAGGATGCCGTTAATGAAATGATTCCTACAGCATATACAGAAGCTGCAGAGGAAAGCAAGCTTGAGATAGTATCACGTCCTAAGATTGATGTTGTTAATATCAAGAAAGGCGAGAACTTTGTATTTACAGCAGAAGTAGCCGTAAAACCTGAAGTTACACTTGGCGAATATAAGGGTATAGAAGTACCAAAGAGTGATATCGAAGTAACAGATGAGGAAGTACAGGAAGAAATCGATAAGACAAGAGACCAGAATGCAAGAATGGTAACTGTAGAGGACAGACCTGTACAGGATGGCGATATCACAAAGATTGATTTCGAAGGATTCGTAGATGGAGTTGCATTTGAAGGTGGAAAGGGTGAGGATTACCCTCTTACAATCGGATCACATTCATTTATAGATACATTTGAAGAGCAGCTTATCGGAAAGAGCATCGGAGAGGATGTTGAAGTAAACGTAACATTCCCGGAGCAGTACCAGGCTGAAGAATTACAGGGTAAACCTGCAATGTTCAAGGTTAAGATTAAAGAGATTAAATACAAAGAGCTTCCTGAACTTGATGATGATTTCGTACAGGATGTGTCTGAGTTTAATACAGTTGATGAATACAAGGCAGATGTTAAGGCAAACATTACTGTAAGAAAAGAAAATGAAGCAAAGGCAAAGAAGGAAGATGCTGCAATCGAGAAGATTATCGAGGGTGCTACAATGGATATTCCTGATGCAATGATAGAATTCCAGGTTGAGAACATGATTGATGATTTCGCAAGAAGACTTCAGTCACAGGGACTTGCAATCGAGCAGTATATGCAGTACACAGGTCTTACATTAGACAAACTTAAAGAGGATATGAAACCACAGGCAATCAAGAGAATCCAGAGCAGACTCGTTCTTGAGAAGATTGCAGAGGTAGAGGATATCCAGGTAACAGATGAAGATATCAATAATGAGATAGAAGAGATGGCTAAGGCATATATGATGGAAGCTGATAAGCTTAAAGAATATATGGGCGATGCAGAAAAAGAAAATATGAAGGCTGATATTGCCGTTAAGAAGGCAGCAGATTTTGTTACTGCTGAGGCAAAAGAAGTCTAAGATTCTTTGTTAAAAACAGGAGGTGTTTCTATGGTTTCAATACCATATGTTGTTGAGCAGACCAGTAAAGGTGAGCGCTCTTATGATATTTATTCAAGATTATTAAAGGATAGGATAGTGTTTCTTGACGGCGAGGTAACAGATGAATCTGCCAGCGTTATAGTTGCACAGCTTTTATTCCTTGAAGCAGAGGATCCTACAAAGGACATCAATCTGTATATTAACAGTCCGGGTGGTTCTGTTACGGCAGGATTTGCCATTTACGACACGATGAACTATATAAAATGTGATGTTTCAACAATCTGTATTGGTATGGCAGCAAGTATGGGAGCATTTTTACTGTCAAGTGGTGCAAAGGGTAAGAGATTTGCACTTCCTAATGCTGAGGTTATGATTCATCAGCCGTTGGGTGGTGCTAAAGGTCAGGCAACAGAGATTCAGATAGTTGCTGAGCAGATACTTAAGACAAAGAAGAAACTTAATTCTATTCTTGCGAAAAATACAGGAAAATCCGTAGAGGTTATCACTGCTGATACAGAGCGTGACAATTATATGGAAGCACAGGAAGCCATGGAATATGGTCTTATTGATAAAGTAATAGAAGGTCACTAAAAAATGTATTGTCGTTAAGCGACGGAATTGAGGAATGTATGGCAAAAAATATTGACGGAGGCTGTAGATGCTCATTTTGCGGTAAGCTACAGGAACAGGTCAGAAAACTTGTTGCAGGTCCTAACGGTGTATTCATATGTGATGAGTGCGTAGATGTGTGCTCAGAGATTATGGAGGAAGAGTTTGAGGACGAAGAGGTTAGCGAAAGTTTTGAAATAAATCTTTTAAAACCGAAAGAAATCAAAGAATTTCTTGATGAATATGTTGTAGGACAGGATGAGGCAAAAAAGGTTTTGTCTGTTGCGGTGTACAACCACTATAAGAGAATACTTGCAGGGAAGTCACTGGATGTTGAAATTCAGAAAAGTAATATTCTGATGCTCGGACCTACCGGTTCAGGAAAAACATATCTTGCACAGACGCTTGCGAAGATGCTGAATGTGCCGTTTGCTATCGCAGATGCTACATCGCTTACAGAAGCTGGTTATGTTGGTGAAGATGTTGAGAATATACTTTTAAAGGTTATTCAGGCTGCTGATTACGATATTGAAAAGGCACAGTATGGAATTATCTATATTGATGAGATTGATAAGATTACCAAGAAATCAGAAAATGTGTCCATTACAAGAGATGTATCAGGTGAAGGAGTTCAGCAGGCATTACTTAAGATACTTGAAGGAACTAAGGCATCTGTACCGCCACAGGGCGGAAGAAAACATCCGCAGCAGGAACTTATACCTATAGATACAACTAACATATTATTTATATGTGGTGGAGCCTTTGACGGACTTGAGAAAATTATAGAGACAAGAATGGATAGAAAGACTATCGGATTTAACTCAGAGATAACTGAAGACAGAGTCGAAGCGGGAACAGAATTGTTTTCAAAGGTTATGCCTCAGGATCTGGTTAAATTTGGTCTTATTCCTGAATTTATCGGACGTGTACCTGTTACGGTATCACTTGAGTCGTTAGACAAGGAAGCTCTGGTTAAAATACTTAAAGAGCCAAAGAACGCACTTGTAAAACAGTATGCAAAGTTGTTTGAACTTGATAATGTTAAACTTGATTTTACAGATGAAGCGCTTGATGAGATTGCAACACAGTCTTATGAGAGAAAGACGGGAGCCAGAGGCTTGAGAGCTATTATGGAAAGCGTTATGAATGACATTATGTACGAGATTCCATCGGAGGAAGATGTTGAGAAGTGTCTGATAACAAAAGAAGTAGTAGACGGAGATGAAAAGCCGGAACTTACCAGAATAGAAAAAAAGAGTGCCACAACTAAAAAGTTGTTTGGAAAATCAACAGAGACAGCATAATAACAGATTGTCACACAACGTGGAATAAATGATTTGCCATATTGTGTGGCAATTTTTAATTACTACGGCACAGAGTGCCAGTGGAAATGAGGTAGAATATGATTATAAAAAGCGTAGAACTTGAGACAGTGTGCGGTATAACCAGTAAACTCCCGGATAATGAAATGCCGGAGATAGCTTTTGCGGGAAAATCGAACGTTGGAAAGTCATCACTTATAAACGGACTTATAAACAGAAAATCCCTTGCAAGAACTTCATCACAGCCGGGAAAGACACAGACTATTAACTTTTATAACGTAAATAAGAATCTATATTTTGTGGATTTGCCGGGATATGGTTATGCCAAGGTGTCAAAGTCTGTTCAGGAAAAATGGGGAGACATGATAGAAAGATACTTAAGAACATCAAAACAGTTAAAGGCAGTATTTCTTCTTATCGATATCAGACATGAGCCGTCGGCGAATGATAAGGCAATGTATGACTGGATAGTATATAACGGATACAATCCCATAATCATTGCCACCAAGATGGATAAGATAAAGAGAAGCCAGTTACAGAAGAATATTTCCATAATAAAAAAGGGGCTGGAAGTCCAGCCCGGTACGATAGTAATTCCATATTCAGCTATGACAAAGCAGGGTAGGGATGAAGTATGGGAAGTGATTAATGCATCAGTGATTTCATAACAAATGCATATATTTCCTGACTTGAGTCCTTCCATTTACTACACATGGCAGAGGCGTCCTCTTTTGTAGGAACAGATACATTCAGTTCTATGAGGGTGCTTTTGCCTTCTTTAACCTGACAGTGTACTATATAGTCCTGATTTGTAGACTTATAATAATCTGCAATAGTTCCAACTTCATTTCTGAGTTCGTACTTGTTTTTCATAAGAAAAGAATCCATATCATCCATGATAGCACCCGGAATACGGTTTACGAAAAAACCGAGGGTTTCGCCGCCGTCAGAGGTTATATGATAATATGAAGTGTTTCTTATGGTTTCTATACTGATGAGGTGTGATTCTGTAAGTTCAGATAAAACCTTCTGTAAAGTAAAATAATCTGTATAATCGTTATCTAAGAAAAATCTCGAAAGCTGCGCATTTGTCAGCGGAAATTTCACTTTGTTTAGCATATATAATATAATTAATTTATATAGGGTTACCGATTCAAGTGCCATTCGTAATATACTTCCTTCCCTGAGTTATATTATGTGTGTTAAAGTAATTGTTCATCGTGTTAAGAACATGTTTTTTGTTGCTGCTCCATGTGGGAGCAATAAGTATCTTTTTTGGTCCGTCACCTGTCATACGGTGAATTACTATGTCCGGTCTCAAATGTTCGATGCATTCGCCAAGAATCCATATATAATCATTTTCATCAGTAAAATGAAAAATATCCGGTAAATCAGCATAAATTTTTTCGAGAGCAGTATGCTTTAAAATGTGCATAAGCTGCAGTTTGATTCCATTTACCGGAAGAGAATTAATATGAGTTATCGTGTTTAATACATCGTAGGATGTCTCACTTGGCAGTCCGATGATGACGTGAGCTATGACTTCAATTCCGAGCTCTGATAATGAACGGACTGCATTATCAAAGACAGAGTTATCATATCCGCGGTTTATAAAATGTGCCGTCTGTTCGTTAGAAGTCTGAAATCCCAGTTCTATGAAAACAGGCTTGATATGATTAAGCTCATCCAAAAGTTCAAGTACTTCAGACGGAAGACAATCCGGCCTTGTGGCAATGGAAATGCCGACAACAGCCGGATGTTTTATGGCTTCATAAAATATTGAACGTAAATATTCTACGGGAGCGTATGTGTTTGTGTACGCCTGAAAATAGGCAATATATTTTCCATCCTTGATTTTTGCAGATACCTGTTTTATGGATGTCTCGATTTGTTCTGAAATATTTACCCCGGAGGGTGGTGCAAAGTCTCCGGAACCGCCTTTGCTGCAGAAGATACAGCCACCGGTACTTATTTTACCATCTCTGTTAGGACAGGTCATTCCTCCATTAAGGGCTATTTTATAGATTTTCGAGCCAAAACGGTCACGAAAATATTTATTTACTCTTAATATTTGTTCCATCAGGTTTGATATTGTCCTTAACAGCTTTGCTTACAACTTCGGCAACGTCAGGATTAAATGCTTCAGGGAGTATAAAGTTCTCGTTTAACTGTTCATCAGTTACAAGATTTGCTATCGCATTTGCAGCGGCAAGTTTCATCTCCTCAGTAATGACAGAGGCACGTCCTTCAAGGGCACCTTTAAATATACCAGGGAATGCTACCACGTTATTAACCTGATTAGGGAAATCTGAACGTCCTGTACCTACTACCTTTGCACCGGCAGCTTTTGCCACATCAGGCATAATCTCAGGAACAGGATTTGCCATTGCAAATATGATGGCATCTTTATTCATGCTCTTAACCATTTCAGCGGTTACGATATTTGGAGCAGATACACCTACAAATATATCGGCACCCTTAAGTGCGTCTGCGAGGCTTCCTGTCTTGCCTGACAGATTAGTAACATTTGTCATGGATTTCTGCATCCAGTTAAGTCCTTCATAATCCTTTGAAATGATACCTTTTTTGTCACACATTGTAACATTTTTGAATCCATATGTGAGAAGGAGCTTTGTTATGGCTATTCCGGCACTTCCGGCACCGTTTATAACTACTTCACAGCTTTCCTTATCTTTTCCTGTAACCTTAAGTGCGTTAATGATTCCTGCGAGAACAACTATGGCAGTACCATGCTGGTCATCGTGGAATACAGGAATATCAAGAAGTTCGTTAAGTCTTTCTTCTATCTCGAAGCAGCGTGGTGCAGAGATATCTTCAAGATTGATTCCTCCAAATGCAGGAGCAATGTTTACAACAGTTTTTATTATTTCTTCTGTATCCTGTGTGTCAAGGCAGATTGGAAATGCATTTACATTACCAAATTCTTTGAATAATACAGCCTTGCCTTCCATTACAGGCATGGCAGCGTGTGCACCGATATTTCCAAGTCCGAGTACAGCACTTCCGTCGGAAACAACAGCTACGGTATTTGATTTGATTGTATATGTATATGCAGCTTCTTTATCTTCTGCAATAACTTTACATGGTTCAGCTACACCCGGTGTATATGCAAGAGCAAGATCTTCGCGGGAAGATATTTTACACTTTGGTGTTGTGTCAATTTTTCCGTTCCATTCTTTATGTAGCTCTAAAGCTTTTTCATTGGTTGTCATAGCAACTCCTCCTATTATAAATTTTCCTAAAAGATATAATAGCATACTATCTTTGAAATTTACACTATCATTTTTAAAAAAAATATTGTATAATGCACTAAAAGAGCTAAAAAGTCTTTAATAATTCTTAGGTCTGATTAAAATCCACAAATAGATAAGCAAAAGTATATATTGAATTTGAAATTTGTAGATAAATATCTATTTTTTAGAAAGAAGGTAAGTAATGAGAGAAAAATTAGAAAGTCTGCCATTGGGTGAGGTGCGTGAAATAGCAAGGGGACTTGGTATAAAGAGAGTTACGACCATTAGAAAGGGCGAACTTATTGACATGATATTGGAGCTTAAAAGGGAATCTGATGAGAGAAATAAAGAAGATTCAAAAAATGTAAGCAATAATAATCAGACCAACGTAAAACCGCATGCGAAAGAAGAACTTACGCCGGAGAAGACAGAGCAGCTTGACAGTGGTATCGTTGCGGATGGAATACTTGAAGTCATGCCTGACGGATACGGATTCATAAGATGTGAAAATTTCCTTCCGGGAGATAATGATGTATATGTTGCACCGTCGCAGATAAGAAAATTCAATCTGAAAACCGGTGATATACTTCACGGAAAAGTAAGAGTTAAGACGCAGAATGAAAAGTTTGGTGCACTTCTTTATCTGGATGCAATAAACGGAATGGACCCGGAGACTGCGATTAAGAGAATAAGTTTTGAAAATCTTACACCGATATTTCCAAATGAGAGACTCAGAATGGAAACAGCCAGAAATAATGTTGCAATGCGTATGCTTGACGTTGTATCACCTATAGGAAAGGGACAGAGAGGAATGATAGTGTCTCCTCCTAAGGCAGGTAAGACAACATTATTAAAAGAGGTAGCGAAAGCCATACAGACTAACAATCCGGATATGCATATGATTATCCTCCTTATAGATGAGCGTCCTGAGGAAGTAACAGATATAAAGGAAGCTATACAGGGTGAAAATGTGGAAGTCATATATTCTACATTTGATGAATTGCCTGAACATCACAAGAGAGTATCGGAAATGGTTATAGAGAGAGCTAAGAGACTTGTAGAGTATAAGAAGGATGTAATCATTCTTCTTGACAGTATCACAAGACTTGCAAGGGCATATAACCTTACTGTTCCACCAAGTGGAAGAACATTATCCGGAGGACTTGATCCGGCAGCATTACATATGCCGAAAAGATTCTTTGGTGCAGCCAGAAATATGAGAGAGGGCGGAAGCCTTACAATACTCGCAACTGCACTTGTAGAGACAGGCAGCAAGATGGATGATGTTGTGTACGAGGAGTTTAAGGGAACAGGTAATATGGAGCTTGTTCTTGACAGAAAACTGTCAGAAAAGAGAGTGTTCCCGGCGATGGATATCGTGAAATCGGGAACAAGAAGAGAAGATTTACTTCTTACAAATGAAGAGATGGATGCGGTCTACGTTATCAGAAGGGCGTTGAACAACAATGCAAAGAGGGATGATGCAATAGAGAAAGTCATAGACATCTTTTCAAAGACAAAGAATAATAAAGAGTTTATTGAGACAATAAAGAAAACAAGGCTTTAGAAAAAAATACTTGCAAAGGGCAAAACAGTATGATATACTACAATAGTTGTCTAAGGATATAACTTACGGGGAATCAGTAACCGGTAAGTTGGTGAAGGGATTTCCCGGAACTAATATAGAATATTTTATTAGAGAGGTGAATTTAAATGAGAGAAGGAATACATCCAGCATATTATCAGGCAAAGGTTGTTTGCAACTGTGGTAATGAATTTACAACAGGTTCAACAAAACCAGAGATACACGTTGAAATTTGTTCAAAATGTCATTCATTCTATACAGGTCAGCAGAAAGCTGCTCAGGCTCGTGGACGTATTGATAAATTTAACCGTAAGTATGGTATCACAGCAGAAAACAAATAATTATTTAAAGATAAGGTTGAGGTTAAAAAATCTCAACCTATTTTTAAATTAAAAATGAAATGGAGAATAGTGTGAAAAATAAGCTCGATAGCATATTTTTCACACGGCTAATTGTGCCGCAGGCGTCGCAATTAGCTTTTATCGCAGAGCAAAATCCCGGATTTTGCCCGCGATTCCTCCGACGCATAGCGTCTGCGGAATGGAGAATGATATGAAACCATCCGGAATAGGCGGACAGGCAGTACTTGAAGGTATTATGATGAGAAATAAGAACAAGTATTCTGTGGCTGTCAGGAAGCCGGACCAGACTATCGCACTTAAGGTGGATGAATATAAGGGTCTGACTTCGGGAAAAAAGATAATAGGACTTCCTTTTATAAGAGGAATTTTTAATTTTATAGATTCTATGGTGCTTGGAATAAAGACACTTGCTTATTCTGCTGAATTTTATGAAGAAGAGGAAGAAGTCAAAGAGTCAAAGATGGATAAGGCTGTTGACAAGCTTTTTAAGGAAAAGGCAGAAGACGTCATCATGGGTGTGACTATTTTCATATCCATAGTTATAGCATTGGGACTGTTTGTAGTTTTGCCGAGTGTTATATCTGATTTACTCAAAAACTGGTTTGACATTATATCGGTTTCTGTATTGTCGATTATAGAAGGTGTGATTCGTATCGCACTGTTTATTATATATATACTGTTGATTTCCATGATGAAGGACATCAAGCGTACATTTATGTATCATGGTGCCGAGCATAAATGCATAAACTGCATTGAAAATGGAATGGAACTGAATGTTGAAAATGTAATGAAGAGTTCAAGATATCATAAAAGATGTGGAACAAGTTTTATATTTATGGTAATGATAATCAGCATTATATTTTTTATTTTTATAAGAGTAGGCAATCCTGTGCTGAAGATAGTAGTGAGACTGCTTCTGATTCCGGTTATAGCAGGTGTATCTTACGAATTTATAAGGCTTGCGGGAAGAAGCGAATCGAAGATAGTGAACATTTTGAGTAAGCCGGGAATGTTATTGCAGAAGATTACTACCAGTGAGCCGGATGAAGATATGGTAGAGGTAGCTATAGAGGCCGTATCAGCAGTATTTGACTGGAAGGAATACCTTGCAAATTATGACAAAGAAGAATCTGTGAAGGATGATGAAGATGGAAAAGAAGAGTCTTAGCGAACTTCTTTGTATTGGAAAATCGATGCTCGAAAAGGAAAATGTTCCTGATGCCGGTTATGACAGCAGGGCATTGCTTGAATATATTTATGGAATATCAAAATCAGATTATTTTATGAATCCGCATATGGAGGTGGATGCACGGCCGTATATGGATGCCATAAAAAAAAGGGCAGAACGCTATCCCTTACAGTATATTACCGGTGAACAGTGGTTTATGGGATATAGATTTGAAGTAAATGAAAATGTGCTTATCCCAAGGCAGGATACGGAGCTTCTGGTTGAAAAGACGGCAGACATCATAAAAAATGTTTATGGTGGAAAATGCAGTGTGCTTGATATGTGTACAGGAAGCGGATGCATTGCAGTGAGCATAGATAAAATGTGTGGTGATGCTGATGTGACAGCGGTTGATGTGTCTGAAAATGCACTAAAAACTGCAAAAAAGAACAGTGAAAATAATGAAGCATATGTGAAGTTCATACTCAGTAACCTGTTTGAAAACATTGATGGTAAATATGACGTTATAGTTTCGAATCCGCCGTATATCCCGACAAAGGTAATAGAAGGACTTATGCCGGAAGTGCGTGATTATGAACCGATGTTAGCACTTGACGGAGAAAAGGACGGACTGCTTTTTTATGAAAAAATTACAGAGCAGGCATGTATGCATCTGAAACACGGAGGATATATTTTATATGAGATCGGATGCGAGCAGGCACAGGCTGTATCAGATATTTTAGCTGAAAACAGTTATAGAGACATTAAGGTATATAAGGATCTTGCAGGTCTTGACAGAGTTGTGACGGCAGGATTTGAGTAAGAATAGAAATAAACACAACATCAGAATGGAGAAATAGAAATGTTTGATAAATTAGATGATTTACTTATTAAATATGATGAGCTTACCATGAATCTGAATGATCCACAGGTAATAAATGATAATCAGCGTTTTCGCAAGATGATGAAGGAACAGAGTGACCTTACACCTATAGTGGAGACTTATAAGGCATATAAAGAGAGCAGACAGGCTATAGAGTATTCTTTAGCAATCCTTGAGGAAGAATCTGATGAGGAAATGAAGGAGCTTGCCAAAGAAGAATTAAACAGTGCAAAGGCTGATGTAGAGAGACTTGAGGGAGAATTGAAAATATTGCTTCTTCCGAAAGACCCTAATGATGACAAAAACGTTATCGTAGAAATCAGAGCCGGAGCCGGTGGAGACGAGGCTGCTTTATTTGCGGCAGAAATATACAGAATGTACGTTCATTACGCTGAATCACAGAATTGGAAAGTGGAGACACTTGAAGTGGAAGAAATAGGAATCGGCGGAATGAAATCTGTAAACTTTATGATTACAGGTAAAGGTGCATATTCAAAAATGAAATACGAGTCAGGAGTACATCGAGTACAGCGTGTACCTGAGACTGAATCAGGCGGACGTATACATACTTCAACTATCACTGTTGCAGTTATGCCGGAGGCAGAGGAAGTAGACGTGCAGATAGATGAAAAAGATATAAGAATAGATGTCATGAGAGCATCAGGAAACGGTGGACAGTGTGTCAATACAACAGACTCTGCCGTAAGACTTACACATTTCCCAACAGGAATAGTTATCTACAGCCAGACAGAGAAATCACAGCTTCAGAACAAAGCCAAGGCTTTCGCACTCTTAAGAGCAAAGCTGTATGATATTGAGTTGCAGAAGCAGCAGGATGCAGAGTCGGCAGAACGTAGAAGTCAGATAGGTACAGGTGACCGTTCAGAGAAGATAAGAACATACAACTTCCCACAGGGACGTGTTACAGACCACAGAATAGGATTGACACTGTATAAGCTTGATAAAATAATGAATGGAGATATTCAGGAGATAATAGATGCATGTATAGCTGCTGACCAGGCGAAGAAGTTAAGCCGTATGAATGAAGAGGGCTAGACACGGGAATCTTTTATATCTTGAAAATGCAGGTGGATATAGGAATAATATTTTAATGTAAACAGTCTTTGGCGTCATGCCGGAGGCTGTTTTTAAAATATGAAGTTTGTAATTATTACATAAAAAAGTGCAATTGCACATAAATTAGTAATGTATATTGAAATGAAAATGATTCAGCGGTAAAATAACATTACTAAAATTCGTGAAATACACAAAAATAAGGAGTGGTATTATGGAAATTAAGAGAGATTCATACCTTGAACAGTTAAAGATAAGAAAAGATAACGGAATGATTAAGATTATCACAGGAATCAGGAGATGCGGCAAATCATTTCTGCTATTTGTATTGTTTAAGAAATACTTATTGGAGAGTGGTGTAGATAATGACCATATCATTGAGATTGCGTTAGATGGAATTGAAAATGAGGAACTGAGAGATCCAAAGAAGTGTTATCAGCATATTAAAGATGTAATGAAAGATGACCAGAAGTATTATCTGCTCTTGGATGAAGTACAGTTTATGCCACGATTTGAGGAAGTGCTGAACAGTTTGCTTCGTATCAGTAACATTGATGTGTATGTAACCGGCAGCAATTCTAAGTTTTTATCTAGCGATATTGTAACTGAATTTAGAGGCAGAGGAGATGAAATCAGAATTTATCCATTGTCCTTTGCAGAGTTCTATGCGGCTTTTGATGGAGATTATGATGATGCATGGGAGGAATATATGACATATGGTGGTTTACCACAGGTGGCACAATTCACTGTGGAACGCCAAAAGGCTGAGTATCTTAAAAATATTTTTAGCAATGTTTATATCAAGGATGTGGTAGAGCGAAACAGGATTCAAAATGTTGATGAAATAGGTACTTTGGTAGATATTCTTGCTTCTGCCATAGGAGCACCTACCAATCCAACCAAAATATCAAATACTTTCAAAAGTGAAAGAGGCATTAATTATAGCAATAAAACTATATCCAACCATATAGATTATCTTGCAGAAGCGTTTTTGATTTCTAAAGCGAATCGGTATGATATTAAGGGCAGAAAATATGTAGGAGCAAATCTAAAATACTATTTTTCGGATGTTGGACTTAGAAATGCCAGACTGAATTTCAGACAGCAGGAGCCGACTCATATTTTGGAGAACATTGTTTATAATGAACTGCTTGTTCGTGGTTACAATGTGGATGTTGGTATTGTGGATGTATTTGCAAAGAATAGTGAAGGAAAGAGGGTTCATAAACAATTAGAGGTTGATTTTGTAGTGAACCAGGGCAGTCAGAGATATTACATTCAGGTAGCTTATGATATGACCTCTGAGGAAAAACAGACGCAGGAACTTAATTCATTCCGAAATATTCCGGATTCATTTAAGAAGATTGTTATAGTGAATGGAACGAAAAAGCCTTGGAGAAATGAGGAAGGTTTTGTAATCATGGGCATGAAATATTTTCTGCTCAATGATGATAGTTTGGAGTTTTAGTAAGGAAGGAGATAATATATTCCGATTGTGGTTACTGAGGAACCGCCGTGTACCGAACGGTATGCACGGTGGTGTGGGAGGTCGGTAGATAAAATAATAATCTACCTCCTACCCGATTACAACTTTTGATAAATGAAAAAATTGAAAAAGGACATAATTATGGTATAATTAAGTTATAATTAAAACATGAATAAGGAGATGCATATTATGCCACAAATAATTCCAATTAAAGATTTGAAGAATACGTCAGAGATATCTGATATGTGCCACAAGACAGAGGAGCCAATTTTTGTTACTAAAAATGGTTACGGTGATATGGTAATTATGAGTATGGAGATTTATGAATCAACCATGAGACAGATTGAGATGTGCAGGGATATAGAGATATCAGAAAAACAGATAGAGGCGGGACGGGTAAAGGATTCCAGAGTAGTACTTAGAGAAACGAGGGCAAGGTATGGCTTATAAATTAAATGTTACAGAGCATGCCGAGGAATTGCTTGATAATCTAGAGTATCATTTTTGATGTGAGAGCAGATGGTGTAAATATAGTTGGTATTTTTCATCAGTTAGAGAATTATCAAAGTAAATTGTAATATGTTTGGAAGAATTCTGAATCCGAAGGAAAAGTCAATTGTAAAAGTCCGTACAGGAAAAGAGGAACCGATGCAATGTATCAATTAATTATTATTTGCTCTACTAGTCGAGTAGTCAAGCTACAGGTACAAAATTTAAAATACATAGTATCTGAATTGTATTAAATCATGATATTTAAATGAAAGGAACATATATGTATATAATTTTTATTGATTTAGATGGAACTTTACTTAGAGATGATAACACAGTTTCAGATTATACAAAAAGAATTATCAGGCAAACTATAGAAAATGGAAATATTATAGTTTTCATGACAGCAAGATCCGGAAGATTAGCTGGAATTTCTGATGATGTTAAAAACTTAACAGATAAATATATTTTACATAATGGAGGAGAAATTATTGCCTCAGGAATTAATAGAAAATTCTATTTTAGTAGAGAAGAAACTGAAAAAATTGGATGTTTTCTTACTGAAAACAAAATAAAGACAGCAGTTATACTTGATAATGCATATTATGCAAATTATGATGTTAAAGAGGTATGGGGGGATATAGAAAAATTTCAATTTACAGATTTTCAACAGAGTAATTTTTGTGCACCTAAATTTTCAATTATCAATGAATGTATACAGGCTAATATGTTAATGAACTTTGGAAAAGTAACATACATAGATGAACAAAAGAATATAATTTTGTCACCATTTGGTATCGATAAAGGAAATGCAATAAAAGAGTATTTAAAGGAAGCGGATTCAGTAGAGTACAGAACGATATGTATTGGTAATGATATAAATGATATTTCGGGTTTTGATATGTGTGATATTTCAGTAGCGGTATCAAATGGAGATAGTATAGTGATTGAAAGGGCAGATTTTATAACTAGTAGTAATGATGAAGATGGTGTTGCAAAATGGTTAGAAGGTTACATGTTAAATGAATTTGATCATTTTGAGGGCGAGATAGCCAATATACCTGCCGATAAAGTAAGTAATGATACATATACGTAGTGAAAGTAAAGTGTAATATAAAAGATTCAAAATAAAAAAAGGATAATAATGATGAATACAAAACATAATAAATGGATGGTAAGATGGTTTATAATAATATATTTTTTTGGAGCAGTTCCGATTGGAGTTGTGGTTACAGCGTTAAGTCAAGTGCTTTCCTGTAGTTTGAGCAAGACAGAACATACCTTTTATACGTTGATGACGGCTTATTTGATAATAGGAATAATTGCCTTGTTATTATATGGCAAAGATATGTTATCTGAGATAAAAAAGGAAAACAGTGTTATGATGCTTATAAAAAAGATTTTTCTTAGTTCGATGGTTTTACTTATAATAGAAGCTGCTGCAAATGTGATATATGGTATTCTTGGAGGTACAGAGACACAAAATGAGAAAATACTAAATATCTCAATTAGAACCCCTATATTTGTTTTTGGAGCGTTACTTGTTATGGTGATTCTTGCACCGATAGTAGAAGAAATTATATTCAGATTTATATTACAAAATTATCTGAACAAAAAAGTAAGCCGGTACAGTTCAGTTGTTTCGATTGTTGGCACATCAATTATATTTGCGATGTTTCATGCAGGAGTAACACCGGAAATTACAGTATATATTGTTATAGGAATGGTATTGGGATTTGCATATAAAAAGACAGATAATCTTGTTGTTGTAATTGTGGCACATATGATTAACAATTTGATTGCGTATCTTATATAAAGAGATTTTTCTTATAAGGGTTACCCAATAGGGTGGCAAAGTGTAACAGGGATGGTGAAATGATGAAAAATAAATTTCCTAGGAAATTAACACTTATTATATCGATTATAATCATAATCGCAATGGGATTATTCTGTTTTTCTCATTCAACATATTGGAAATACAATGACTGGTGGATAGTAGGAAATGATATTGATTCAGTCAGTAAAAAGTATGGAGAATTTGACATTAATCTGGAATATCGAAAAGCGTATTATATTGGAAAAGATAATTCTATCGTTATGCCCTCACATATAGAACAATATTATTGGATTGAAATTGATGATAATGGAATGGTTACGAACGTATATAAAGGCGGTCCGATAGGTGGGTGACATATTTAATATAGGTTTTGGAATGATTCAACTATGCTTATAGTAATGAAACGTCTTGTTAAGCAGTGAAAGTTTATGACTTTTTCTATGTATAAAGGAGTAAATGGGAAGGAGAGGTAAATATATGTGCAGTACAAAACGAAATTATAAACCACGAATTAAGAGCAGGACAGTAACTCTTGGGGGAATTTTATCCGGTGGGGAATATGTTATTCCGATATATCAACGACCGTATGAATGGGAAGAAGCACAGATAGATAAAGTATTTGAACAGATTTGTAATATATGTGATTATGAAGAAAATACAGAAAAGGAAGAAGTGTTTTTTGGCTCGTTGCAATTTAATATTAATGATAATAAAGAAATAGAAATAATAGATGGGCAGCAGAGAATTACCACTTTTCTGTTAATAATTCAGGCACTTATACATGGCGAGAAAGGTTTGGAATTTGATGATGAGAAAAAGAAAATCATAATAGGTAAGTGCAGTATTAAATATAAAAATAATATAAAAAAAGAAAAATTCTATAATAATTTTAAATACATATTGAGCTGTGTAGAGAAACAAGCTATTAATATAGAAGATATGTATAATTATATAATCTTTGTAGAAATATACACTGAAATGGAAAAATCGCTTGAGAAAATGTTGAAAATATTTTCAACAATGAATATGGAAGGGCTTCCGTTACAGACTGAGGATATTTTTAAGTTGAAGTATTCGGATTTATTTCGCTCGGAAAGTGCTGAAGTATTGGGAAAAATAAATCAGAAATATGAAGAAATTTATAATTATAACAATGAATCTAAAACATGTGAGTTATCTGAATACGATATAATAGATACATTTAAGTTTTATATAATAAGTTCTTTTGGAAAAGAATTTCAAACAGCAAAATATATGAGGCAAAATGCAATTACTTTTTTTGTTGAAAATATTGATAAAATAAGAAGTAAGAGTGATAAAATACGGATTGAAGTTTTTAGTGACATAGCGGATACAATTATAGAAACACAAAAAATTATAGATAAAAAAAATACAGAAGACATTGGAGAAAATAATCTAAAATGGTTTGCAAGAGAGCTGATTAGTGAGTCGAAATATGGGAATTTAAGAAATATGGTTTTCTATATAGTTTATAGAATTTCAAAAAAGAAGGGAGCTCCTGAGGAAGAAGATGTTGAGAAGGCATTAAAGTTATCAGAGATTATATGGCAATATTGTTCAATATACAGAGCAGCTTATTCAAAGATAGTAAATGAGGTTTATGATAAAATAATTGAAAGTTTTATAAAGCCTGAGAATGTAGAGGATAAAAAAAATATTGAAAGTTTGAAAGTTGAAAATAATGAAGTTTTAAAAGCTTTTAAAGATATGTTAGAGGGTGATTGTTTATCCGGACATTTGCCTCACTTAATGGTGGAACTTAGCTACTTTCATGATTGTATAGGAAAAGGAAAGTCTGTTGGAGAAGTGAAAACGTATATTTTCTATAGAGAATATAATAAAGATGGGGCTGGTAAGCAGGAACGTTTGGATATTGAACACATTATATCACAACATTTTGAGGGTGAGCAGGAATTAGATGCCAAGTTGATTAATTCGATTGGAAATCTTATGTATTTGGAAAGAAATATTAACCGAAACATAGGAAAACGATTAGGAAACAGGTTGAAAGATAATAAAAATTATTCATTCGAAGAGGACATATCTGAAATAAAAATTCCTGATAAGGAAGGCAGTAATCTGATTTCTTATAAAAACTCAAAGCTACAATGTGTAAAAAATATTGTTGAAGAATACAATGAAAATCGACGTGAGTGGGGAAAAAAGCAATGCGAAAATAGAAGGAGAGAAAAAATTCAATTTATTAAAAAAATATATTATATAGATTTTAACGATGAATACTCTAAAGTGGATAAAACGGAATCAAAAACGGTAACGTCGAATACATAAAGTACCTCCACTACAGCTAAAACCCACCTATACAAAACCACCAAAATTCCATAAAAACCGTCCGTAAAATTGATAAAAATGTCAAGTGTGGTATAATATAAGCTATGAAAAAAGATTGTGTAATGCAGTGGGAAATTCACAAAACGGGATTCCCATAGCTGGGGAAATACTTA
>CACWRR010000019.1 GCA_902763335.1 uncultured Lachnospiraceae bacterium
AGGGGGGATTCTAAAAAGCTTTTGAAAAAATAGAAATAAAATTTCTATTTTAATTGTAGTTTTGCTGGAAGAACGATTAACATTTGTTTAGAAAAATATATAAAATTAATTGGTTTGGGAGGAAAAAATTATGCCTGATTGTTTATATGAAAATAGAGTCAGTTATATTTATGAAATTAAAGATATACATGATTTGGATAATAAGGGCTATAGGTTTTTGTTATTTAATCCGTTTGTTAATTATTGGATGCCATTAGATGATATTGGAGTTGAAATTTATTTGAAAATAAAGGAATTAAATTCAATGAAAAAAGTTGAAGAATTCTTTTGTAATAAATATGAGATTTCATCAAAAATTTTTAGAGACGATAGTAATGAACTTATAAAGTGCTTTGTGAAACGAAAGTTGTTAGTGGAAAATGTTGAAAAGGATAATTGGTTAAATAACCATTATGAATTAAGTAATGACATAATGAAATATCCTTTTAATGATATATATAAGTTTATCTGATAATTGTAATTTAGATTGTATTTACTGTTTTAATAAGGAGCAACGAAAATGTAGATTAAAAAATAAAAATATAAAATATCTTACTACGGAAAAAATAAAAGAAGTATTATTAGAATTTAAAAGTATCAATGGACAAGGGGTAATCTTTACAGGAGGAGAACCTACTTTAAACAATGATTTTGAAGAACTGTGCGTATATGCACACTCAATAGGATTAAACGTGAGTTTTATTACAAATGGTTTGCTATTGGGAAAGTTAAATTTTGATAGGTTGTTTAATTCATTAGATACTTTTGGGATTAGTTTTGATAGTATTGTAAACGCGGAACTTGAAGAAATGTGGAATGTAAAAAATAGTAGGTTGAGTGACATTGTTTTATCGAACTTAATGAAGGTAGATGAATGGGCAGGAGAAACTAATAAAATAATTAAAATTAATATGATGCCTATTGTGTCAAAACTGAATAATAAATCATTACCTAAATTAGTTGAAGCAGTAACAGAAAATATAAAATATTGCGAAGTGCAATGGGGCATGACGAAATATGATATTATAAATAAACGTGATATAGATGAAAAAATGGATATATCAGAGCAGAAATATATTGACAGCGTAGCAAATAGTTTGATAGGATTAGCATCAAGTGATATGAATTCGGTGCTTGCATATGCTTATGGACATGCAAATAAAAATGAACCATCTTATAAACCTAAAGTTATCTCTTGTGCACCCTCCTATTTTTTGACAAATGATGGTTCAATATATCCTTGTCAAGGGTGTGAAAAAGAACAATATTACATAGGTAGTATATGAAAAATTAATTTAAAGGATGCGTTCGAAACAGAGGCTTTTGAAAATGTAAAATATCAAATTATTAAAGATAATATGTATAAATGTAAAGAATGTGAATTGCGTTATACATGTGTTGCAGAGGGTAGACCTTGTGTAGAGAAAATAGAGGATAACTGTAGAGAAGAATGTGTGAAACGCATGTTTGTTTATGCGATTTCAAATTGATTTAGGGAGATGTTTTTATGCAGGAAACTATTATTGAAGTAAAGTCTTTGACAAAAAAATATGGAGAATTTTATGCAAATAAGGATATATCATTAAACATAAAAAAGGGAGGCATATATGGACTTGTAGGTGAAAATGGAGCAGGAAAAACTACACTTATAAGATTGCTTGCAGGTCTGGTTTCAAAAACATCGGGTGAAATAAAATTTTACGGTTCATCAGATGAAAGGGATTTGATAAATGCAAGAAAAAAATTTAGTTTTATAGTTGAAACTCCATATTATGTCCCAGAGATGACTGCTTATGATAATCTGAATTTACAAAGACTTCAAAAAGGTATAAATGATAAAAAAGTTATTGACAGATCTTTGAAACTTGCAGGACTTGAACATACCGGAAAAAAACAGGCTGGAAAATTTTCTTTAGGAATGCGGCAAAGATTAGGAATTGCAATAGCTATGTTAGATTCTGTTGAAGTTTTGGTACTTGATGAGCCTATTAATGGGCTCGATCCTCAGGGAATTATCGAGATGAGAAATTTATTAATAAAATTAAATAGAGAACATGGAATAACAATTTTGATTTCAAGCCATATATTATCTGAACTTTCTCAAATAGTAACGGATTATATTTTTATGTCAGATGGAATGATGATTAAGCAGATAAGTAAAGAACAGCTTAATATAGAATGTAGTGTAAATTATACTCTTGATACATCTGATAATGATAAGGCTATTAACGTGTTAAAAAAAAATGGATATGATTTTAACATAAACAATTTACATAAGTTAATTGTTTTTGGAAATGTCGATATTCCAAAGCTTTCAAAAGGTTTGTTTGATAATGGCATCTGTATTTATGAATTGTTTGAATCTACAACAAGTTTAGAACAATATTATCTGTCACTTATGGAGGAATATAAAAATGATTGATGTATTTAAAGCGATGTGTTATAGAATATACAAGAGCAGGGTAGTATATTATGCATTATTTTTTGCAGTTGCATTTGCGGTTGCAATTTCCTTTACTGCTTTAAATCAGGATGAGGTAAGTGATAATGCAATAATTTATGGTATATTTGATAATATTACTATAATGGGAATGACGATGATACTTGTTTTTATTTCCATATATCAGTGTAATGATTTTAAAAATAAAACATTATATTATGAAGTAATGGGTGGACACAGTCGGATAGAAGTATTTACAGGAAGATTGACATCATTAACATTATTTTCAGTTATAATTTGTAATATTCAGATTTGGCTATCAATAGTTATGTTGAATTTGTGGATGAATGTAGAATTTTTTAAAGATGGAGTGATTATATCAACACTTAAAATTATAGGTGCGGAATTATTGGTGTTGGCTTACATAATTTATTTTATAACATGTTCATTTATAGGAAAAAATTTTATAGTTACTTTATCATTAGGATGGGCTGGAATAGTTATATCTCAATTGACGTCCTTACTTAACCGGTTTGATATTATCAAGTCCGGAATAAAAGTCAGTTATATTTTTGGCAGTCGTGTAATTGC
This sequence comes from uncultured Lachnospiraceae bacterium, assembly GCA_902763335.1. Taxonomy (GTDB): domain Bacteria; phylum Bacillota; class Clostridia; order Lachnospirales; family Lachnospiraceae; genus UBA2821. The sequence goes on from CACWRR010000019.1 coordinate 3,071, forward strand.
ATTTTTATTTGCAGAAAGTTTTTCGGTAAGTCAATTTTTAAGTTCATCTGTAATTTCATTAATGATTATTTTTATCTGTATTTTGATTGGAAAAAATAATTTTAAGAATAGTGACCTACATTAGAAAAAATGAAAATGGTATACAAAAAATAATATATGAAAGGTTTAATGATGAAATATTATTGTGTAAGACAACTAGATGAAACAGATTGCGGAGCTGCATGTATAGCTACAATATCGAAATATTATGGACTGGGGTATTGATTTTGATGTTACCTATAAAAGAGCTTCAAACAGATAATAAAAAAAATAATATTTTAATTAATTTTATGCACTTAATTTCTTCACAAAAAAAATAATATTATTTACTTTTATACTTTCATTATTTATTACAGCATTTGGAGTGGCATCTTCATATTATTTTACAATTATTATGGACATGGTAATTGTAGATTCTTCTATATATACATTAACAATATTTTCTATTTGTGTAATAATTTTATACATTTTAAAAAGTTTGTTTGAGTTTTTTAGAAATCAGCTTATGATGTATTTAGGGAAAAATTTGGATATTTCTTTAATGTTGGGATATTATAATCATGTTATTGATATGCCAATGAGTTTTTTTGATACAAGGAAAAATGGAGAGATTATATCAAGGTTTATGGATGCTTCAAAAATTCGTGAAGCAATTTCAGGAGCGACATTAACAATTATGATTGATATCATTATGGTAATTGTAGGAGGAATAATTTTATATAGGAAAGATTCAAAATTATTTTTAATTACTGTTGTTTTGATTATTGTATATGGAATTATTGTTTTATTATATAAGTATCCGATTAAATATAACAATGAAAAACAAATGGAGGAAAACTCCCGTGTTATGTCCTATTTAATGGAGAGTTTAAATGGAATAGAGACAATTAAATCATTTAATGCAGAAGAAAATGTTAAGAAAAAAACGTATAATATATTTAAAAAGTTTTTACAAAGTAGTATTAAGGTGGGCAATATATATAATGGACAAAATGCACTTACAACTGCTATATATTTAATAGGAGAAACATTCATTTTATGGATTGGAACATTAGATATTTTGAATGGAAATTTAACTATAGGTGAATTAATGACATTTAATGCATTGCTTATGTATTTTATAGATCCAATAAAAAATTTGATTAATGTTCAAACTACAATGCAGAGTGCTGTTGTAGCAGCAACTAGGTTGGGAGAAATACTTGAATTATCGACCGAAAAGGAACAAAATGAAAATAATAAAATAAAAAATATTTCTCTTGATAAAAAAATAACTATATCTAATGTAAATTTTAGGTATGGAACTAAGCAACTGATATTAAAAGATATAAATATGATAATAAGACCAAAAGAAAAAATAGCATTAATTGGAGAGAGCGGTTCTGGAAAAACAACATTTGTAAAATTGTTGATGAAATTTTATAGTTTTGAATCTGGTACAATTATGATTGGAGATTATGATATAAGAAATTTAGATATTAATTTTTTGAGGCAGAAAATAGCATATATTTCTCAAGATATATATTTGTTTAGCGGAACAATAAAAGATAATTTGATTTTAGGAAATGATAATGTAAAGATGGAAGATATAATTGAAGCATGTTATCACAGCAAAGCAGACGAATTTATAAACAAATTACCTTTGAAGTACGAAACGAAATTAGAGGAGAATGGTTCAAACTTATCTGGAGGGCAAAGACAAAGGCTTGCTATTGCAAGAGCACTTATAAAAAAACCAGATATTTTAATTATGGATGAAGCAACCAGTAATTTAGATTCTATAACAGAAAAGACAATTGAAAAAACAATTGATAGACTTTGTTATAATACAACTACAATAATAATTGCACATAGATTAAGTACCATTAAAAATTGTGATAGAATTTATGTGTTTGAAAATGGGAAAATTGTTGAGCAGGGAAATCATAAACAATTGATGGATAAAAAACAAAGATATTATAACTTTTGGAAAGAGCAACTGCCGTAATAATTGAAAAACTATATTTATAGAGATAGAAGAAGTGATTGAGGCGGCAAAAAAAGCATCTTGTCATGATTTTATAATGTCTTTACCGGATGGTTATGATACAATGGTGGGAGAAGGCGGTTCGACACTTTCAGGTGGAGAAAAGCAGCGAATATCAATAGCAAGAGCACTTTTAAAGGATGCATCTATTGTCTTACTGGATGAGGCAACTGCGTCTCTTGATCCGGAAAATGAAGTATTGATTCAGTCGGCAATCAGTGAACTGTTTTTTGATAAAACAGTTATTATAGTTGCACACAGACTTCAGTCAATTATGAATGCTGATCAGATAGTGGTACTTGATGACGGAAATGTACGGGAGACAGGTACGCATACAGAACTTCTTGAAAAGGATGGAATGTATGCACACCTTTGGCAGGAACAGAGCCGGGCAGGAAACTGGAGCATTAAATAAAATGTATATGTGAGGAAGAAAAACGCCAATCAGAGTTTTTTCAGAAGAATAAAAGTCAGATATAAAAGAGAAGATGTTTGAAGCGGGAATGGAGCTTATAAAAAATCATGGACTTACACATGCATCCGTTACCAAAATAACGAATGCAGCAGGGATAGGAAAAAGTACTTTTTACAATTTCTTTGAATCAAAGGAAGAATTTGTAATTGAACTTATCAGGTATGAACGTGCTAAGACTATGGAGGCTATTCACACATTTTTGAACGGAAGGGAAAAGATGACCACGGAGGAGGGAAAAAGACTCCTCCATATGGTCATATACCATCAGGACAGTATTTATCAGTATCTGACAGAAGATGATGTGAACAATCTCTATCCTGCCATGCAGCGTTCAGGACTTATTGAGGATGATTTAAATTCAGATACACCACAGTATTTACTGTCTATCATGGAAGGGGTAAGAGAGGGCGTAGATGCAAAGGTGTTTGTTAATTTTCTGCGTATGATGGCACTGTGTGTGTCGCAAAAGGAGGCACTGCATCAGGATGTTCTGGATCAGAATATTGACATGATTTTTGAGAAAATGTTTGAGTATATATTTGAGGAGTCTTAATTAATGTTGGTGATGCTGCTTAAAAAGTATTAATTGATATTTAAATACTGATATGTTATATTGGAATTGGGTTAGCTATGACTAACACTAATAATACAGATAGAAAAGAGGTTAAAAAATGAATGTAGTTATAGAAGGAATTATTTTAAGCATATGTTTATATTTTATTTGTGCATGGGGAATAAGAAACGGCGCAGTCAATATGGTTTATCTGTATGAAATGGATGTTCAGGAGCGGGCTATTGAACTTGGAATGACAACCAGAGAAAAGATAAACTCATCTGCCAAAAGATTTAAAATAATAGGATTAATATTTTATTTTGCATATACCATACTCTGTGTATTTGTAATTAATGGAGCAAGAGGATTCTGGTCAAGCTTTGGGCAGTTTGTAGGAATATTGTGGATTATGGGAATATTTGACAGAATCGGGGTGATCTGATATGGGTAGGTCATACAAAGGCATGGATTATCCCGGGAACAGAAGATCTGATGCCATATATCCCGTTAAAAATACATCTGATGAAGTGGGCTGTGACACTTATTTTATATCCTATAATAGGTGCGTTGATTTGCTGGATTGCAATAATTATATTATAGTACATATTGCAATAAAATACTGTCCATTTGACTAGTTGACAACAAAACTACTATTATTTTATAATTTATATGATTCAGAGTGCAAATTTATAGGCTGCATAAGCGACATTCTGAGGCGGCCGGTACTTAGCAACCGTATTTTGGTTGCTTATGTACCGCTGCCAGCCGAAGATAGTGGAAACGTGTGAGCGTTGCAACCTAAAAATTGCACAGGTTTTTTATAAAGGGAAAGTTTCGCAAATATTTTATAATAATTATTATACAAGGAGAGAAAATATGAGAAAGATATGGATAGGGCTGTGCATAATATGTCTTGGTCTGGCAGTATATGGTGGAGTATATGACCATCTGACGGGACAGTTCAATGATGATTCAATCACAGTTATAGTATTTTTTGTTTTACTGGCCGGAATTTTTGGATTTCTTACATGGCTGTGGAGAGGAAAAAGTCCTGTGGAACGTACAGTTGAGCAGGCGGCGGCAGTAGTCGAGGACATAAAAGAAAAAAATGAAACGTATGAAGAATATTCCCCTGAAATCAAAATGCGAGTATGGAAATTCAGAATTATCGGTGCGCTGATAGTAGCATTCAGCATATGGATATGGGTCAAAGGAAACTGGAATGATGTACCGGTATCCATTGGAACAGTTGTACTGATAATAGGTATTGCCATATTTATGATGGGTTCACCGGAAGACTACAATTCGATGACGGATGTCGGAGCAATGATTCCGATGGATAAGCCTAGAAAAATAGAAGAATTTTATGAAGCATATAAGAACGTGAATACACCGCTTGGTTCGGGATGGCTTGGAAAATTTATAACATCTCCATACACATCACTTATATTCGGACCGGATATTCAGGGCAGATATGTGTATTTCTGGCTTACGGGAGACGGAAATATAGGTTATATAGGATATTCGTTTATTGAGGATTTTATAAAAGAGAGAATAAATCAGCCATTAATACCGCCAAAAAAAGATTTTGGGGAAAATACGGCAGAATATATTTGTGTAAATTCCGATGTATTTACGTTCCAGGGCTGGCTCAAAGATAGTATGAATCATTTCGTAAAGACAGGTGAAGTGCTTCCGTTTGAAGGAAGTGATCCGTCTGAAGTGTATGTATTTTCAGAAGATTTTAAGCTTACGGGACAGCGTTTTGAATTGCGGGATAAAGATGAAAATGTGATATATGAGATTGAAGGAGAAATGCCGCTTATAAATCTCAGAATATTCGATAACAGTCATACTGAGATATTTAAAATAACAAAAGAAATAGGTCATGCATTAACTACATACCGTTTTTATTACAAAGGTGAGCCTTACGGTGTATTGGAGAAACAATTTGCACTTGTAAGAGATAAGTTTGCCATGGATATAAAGGAAGGAAGGCTCGAACTTATAGAATATGCCGGAACTATCGGACGAAATTTCAAGGTTACGTTAAATGACAGAATGTTGGGTACGATTATGGAAAATCTTGAATTCACATTACAGAATGTTGTATTTGATAATTCGGTTATCATAGCATATGATAAAGAATATCTTCCGATACTTACAGCCATGGCGGTAATGGTAGCAAGAGAGCTGGCAAGAGACGAAGAATCATCATAAAAAATATTGACAACTAAATAATTATGTGTCATAATTCATTCTCAAATAGAGACAGAAAAGGCAGTAATTACAATGGCGTAATAGCAATTGTAGTTGCTGCTTTTTTTGTACATAAGCAGATTATCAGAAAGGAGCAGAGGACATGGGCATATTGGTTATTATAAAACAAATGCTTGTAATAGGTATTCTTGTTATGACAGGTTATACCCTGTATAAATTAAAGATTATAGATGAACCTGCATCAAAGAAAATATCAACACTGGTTATAGATGTATGTAATCCGGCATTGGCAATATCATGTATTATACAGAACAGACAGCCTGTAGAACACAGGCAGATTATTGTAGCGGGATGTATAGGAATAATTATTTATGTGATACTTATCGGGCTGGGGATAATACTTCCGTACATATTAAGGATTCCGCAGGATGACAGAAAGTTCTATCATATGATGACAGTGTATACCAACACAGGCTTTATTGGTATACCTCTTGCAAGAGCTGTATTACCGGCAGAATCAATGATATATGTAATAATATTTAACGTTTTATTTAGTCTGTTTTTTTATACACACGGTGCGTATATACTCAGAAACCGGAATAATAACATGCAGTCAGAGAAAGAGAAACGGAAAGTAAACATTGGTATAATGAGCAGTGTTATAGCCATAGCATTATGCTGGTTTAGTATATCATTACCGGATGTGATAGGTGATAGCATTATCTATATTGCAAATGCAACTACATTTTTATCAATGAGCGTACTTGGTGTGTCGCTGGCTATGGTATCACCAAAGGACATATTTAAGGGAAAAATGATATATTTATATGCTTTGCTTCATCTTGTCATAGTTCCGGTTATTATAGGGGCGTTAATGAAGAGCAGTGGTGTTGATAAAAATATGACAGAAGCATTTGTTTTGATGACTGCTCTTCCGGCGGCCAATATGCCTCTTATACTTGCAGATAAAAACGGACATGATACAACACAGTTGTCACAGATGATTCTGCTCACGACAGTGATGTCACTGGTAACAGTTCCACTTGTTATGTGGACATTTATATAATGTAGCATAGTGTCTGCGAAATGGAGGTTAGTATGCAGGAAAGTATATTAAGTGCAGGAATTGACATTGGAACGTCTACAACACAGCTTATATTCAGCCGGCTTGTTATTGAAAATGTCAGTGGTTTCGGAATGATACCCAAAATAGAGATTGTAAAAAAAGAGGTGGTGTATAGGAGTAATATCTATGACACACCTCTTATTTCAAATGAGGAGATAGACGGTGAGGCGGTAAGAAGGATTCTTGAAAATGAGTATAAAATTGCAGGGGTAAAAACATCAGATCTGAGTACGGGGGCAGTTATTATAACAGGGGAAACATCAAGAAAAAGAAATGCAAGAGAAGTAGTTAATGCACTGTCTGAACTGGCAGGGGATTTTGTAGTGGCAACTGCGGGACCGGACCTTGAATCGGTCCTTGCCGGAAGAGGCTCAGGTGCAGCGGCACTTTCAGAGAAAACAGGCAGTCTGGTTGCCAATATAGATATAGGAGGCGGAACTTCAAATATCTGTTATTTCAAAAATGGAAAGGTTGTGGATACTGCCTGTCTGGATATAGGTGGAAGACTTATAAAGATTAATAACGAAAGAATTACATACATATCAGATAAGATGAAAGGTTTTTTGAAGAAGAAAAATATACATTTATCAGAAGGCGACAGGGTAAGTCTGTCAGGTGGTGAAAATATTAGAAAGCTGATTGATATAACAGCGTGTATGACGGATATTCTTGAACAGTCTGTTGGCCTTGTGAAAAAGACAGATGATTTAGAGTTTATGAAGACGAATAAGCTTATTGAATATGATGGAATACCGGATATTATTACATTTTCAGGAGGTGTTGCTGACTGTATTTATAAAGAATATGATGATGAGTTCAAGTTTCACGATATAGGTATACTATTTGGAAAATCTATAGCAGAGTCTACAGGATTCAAAGATTATTTAACAGGAAATGCGTCAGAAACCATGAGGGCAACTGTTGTGGGAGCCGGTAATTATAGCATGGACGTATCGGGAAGTACGATAGAGTATCAGAATTGCAGATTCCCTATAAAAAATATACCGGTGGTGTATGTGGATATTGCAGAAAATGATATAGACAGTCTGGCAGAAAGAATAAAGAAAAATGCAGAGGCAGTAAAGGATGGCGAAAAACATAAGCAGATAGCATTGGCATCAAAGGGAATCAGATGCCCTTCTTTTGAACAGATTGAGCAAATGGCTGAACAGATAACTGAGGCAATGAAAGATGATATAGAGGATGGCAGCATACTACTGATTGTTATTCAGGCCGACATAGGAAAATCTCTTGGGCAGGCAATAAAGAGGAGGCTTGGCAGAGATAAACCGGTTGTATGTATAGACAGTGTCTCATGTAAATATGGAGATTATATTGATATAGGGGAACCGATGTCATCGGGGAAGGTATTACCTGTAGTTGTAAAAACACTTATTTTTCAGACAGAGGAAGGAAGATGAATATGGTACTAAAGACACGATTATATGGAAAAACTTATGCGTTCTCCTCAATAAAGGAAGTTCTTGCAAAAGCATCTGAACTGAAATCCGGAGATTGTCTTGCCGGAGTTGCAGCGGAATCCACGCTTCAGAGGATTGCCGCAAAAGTAGTATTAAGTGAACTGACGGTAAAAGATCTGCGTGAAAATCCGGTGGTTCCGTATGAAGAAGATTCTATTACAAGGCTGATTCAGGATGACATTGATGAGAATGTATATAACAGAGTGAAAAATTGGAGTCTGGCAGAACTGCGGGAGTGGATTTTATCTCAGTCAACCACATCAGAAATGATAATGGAAGTCAGCAAAGGTCTGACTTCCGAGGTAATATCAGGCGTATCAAAGATAATGGGCAATCTGGATCTTATTTATGCGGGAAGAAAGATACATATTACAGCTACATGTAATACGACTATAGGTGGAGAAGGAGTTTTGGCAACCAGATTACAGCCGAATCATCCTGTAGATGATGTTAAAGGTGTGATGGCATCTACACTTGAGGGATTGAGCTATGGTATAGGAGATGCCGTTCTCGGTCTGAATCCTGCCATTGATACGGTTGACAGTACATTATCGATATGGAAAGTGCTTGGAGACATAAAGGGCAGGTACAGTATTCCGACACAGACCTGTGTGCTGTCACATGTAACCACCCAGATGGAGGCATTAAAAAAAGGAGGTAAGGCTGATTTATGTTTTCAGTCTATTGCTGGGTCTCAAAAAGCATGTGAAGCGTTTGGCATATCTGTAGAAATGCTTGAAGAAGCAAAGAACATGTTTCTTGAAAATGGAACCGCTAAGGGTGAAAATGTCATGTACTTTGAAACAGGACAGGCGTCAGAGCTGTCATCATCAGCTCATTATGATTCAGATCAGGTGACAATGGAATGCAGGTGTTATGGGATGGCAAGGCACTATAAACCATTTCTGGTCAATACAGTCGTAGGTTTTATGGGACCGGAGTACATATATGATACAAAACAGCTTATACGGGCAGGACTGGAGGATGTGTTTAACGGACATCTTCACGGCATACCGATGGGGTGTGACATATGTTATACAAATCACATGCCTACAGATCAGAATGATGCGGAAACCCTTGCTGTACTGTTGGCAAATGCAGGATGTCATTATGTTATGGGGCTGCCACAGGGAGATGATGTTATGCTTATGTATCAGTCAACCGGTTATCACGATGATGCGGCATTGCGTGAAATAACGCATAAAAGACCTATAAAAGAATTTGAAGAGTGGCTGAACAAATGGGGAATATGGGAAGACGGTCATCTTGGCAGAAACGCGGGAGACCCGACTATATTTCTTAAGAAATAGTTATATCGGAACGGAGGTTTTTCCATGAGTGAAGAAATAAGAGACATTACACAGATGTCAATGATGGATATGGTGGATTATTCAGGTATAAATAATCCGGATGAGCTTAGAAAATTAAAAGAGAGAACACCGGCACGCATAGGTATAGGACATACAGGTGCAAGATATAAGACTCTCCCGATGCTCAGATTTCTTGCTGATCAGGCGGCTGCATCAGATGCCGTATTTACCGAGGTGGATGAAGCTGTCATAAAGAAACTGGGAGTGTTTGAAGTAAAGACAAAGTGCAGCAGCAAGTATGAGATGCTTACAAGACCTGACTGGGGAAGAATATTTGATGAGGACCAGAAACAGATTATAAAGGAAAAATGTGTGGCAAATCCACAGGTGCAGATATATTTTGGAGACGGATTATGTTCACCGTCAATAGGAGCGAATATTCCCGATTTGTATCCTGCTATCAGAAAAGGACTGGAATATGAAAATGTTACAGTCGGGACTCCGTTTTTTGTAAGGTATTGCAGGGTAAACACGGCAAGAACCATTGCACCACTGCTTGGAGCTAAGGTTACCTGTACATTGATAGGTGAACGTCCGGGACTTCTTACTTCAGAGAGTATGTCGGCATATATCACATATAATGCAAGACCGGATATGCTGGAATCGGAGTACACTGTTGTATCTAATATCAGCCGGCATGGAATACCGCCTGTGGAGGCAGCGGCACATATTGTCGATCTGATACTGGAAATACTTGAGAAAAAGAAAAGTGGAGTAAACCTGTCATAACGTCTGCGGAAAAGAGGAAAATATGGCTATTACTGTTAAAAAGTTAGTTAAAAATGTTGCAAAACGATATAAGATGGAACTGATTGCGGGAGAAAAAGGTGTAGACAATCTTGTACAGTGGGCACATATTGTGGAAGATATGGATGTGACACTTTTTCTTCGTGGTCAGGAGATTGTGTTTACAGTGGGAATTATGAATAAGTATGAGGGATGGCTTTTAAAATTTACAAAGAACCTTTATGAAGTTGGTGTCAGTGCATTTGTTGTAAATCTCGGACCGCATACAAAAGAGATTCCTAAAGAGGTTATCGATTTTTGTAATGAGGTGAATATGCCATTATTTATTATTCCGTGGGAGACGAGGTTAGTTGATGTAACGAGGGATTTCTGTCACAAGATTATGGTGAATGATAATATAGAGGCAAGTATAGTTACCACAATAAAGAATATTATATTTAAGGTGGGAGATTTGGAAACACAGATACTTCAGCTTGAAAGATATGGTTATAGGAGAGACAGTAAAATATTGTTTATGTGCATAGCTCTGGATGAAAAATATGGTACAGAGGAATATGAGATACGGATGACGGAGCTTAAGAAAAATGCAGAGTGGATAGCAAGGGGAATACGGGATTTGTTTATTTCATTTGAATATAAAGAAAAACTCGTATTAACGTTAGCTGAATATGAAGAAAATGAAATCGACAGATTTACAGAAAAATTAACAGGAGTCATAAAGGCCAAGAAATTATATTCAAAGGTGAATATAGGAGTGAGTGCAAATATTCCGGGAATGGTTTCTCAGGATAAAAATTTCAGAAATGCATTCCTTACATGTGAGCTGGCTCAGAAAAGACAGGAGTATATATTAAAATATGACCAGCTTGATGTGTACAAATTCATCATGGCGGTATCTGACAGGGAAATTCTCAGGGAATATTATGACAAAACTGTTGGAAAACTTGAGATGTATGATATGGAAAATGATACAAATCTTGTGGAATTTCTGCGTGTATACCTTGAAAACAATGCAAGTCCACAGGTAGTCAGCGATAAGATGTTCATACATAGAAATACTGTAAATAATCAGTTGAGGAAAATAGAGAAAATTGTCGGTATAGATCTCAGTGACCTTGAAGGAAAGATGAAATACTATATCGCATTTTACATTGCCGATATATTGTAAGATGTTCATTTGCACAAATAAATATAGGCAGTTGTCGATTGAGGAAGAATATTGACCATGCTATAATGAGTGCAGTTCAAAACAAAAGAAACAGGCAACGAAGCCATCTGCTATAAGCAGGTGGCTTTTGTAGTTGAAGGTAATGGCAGGTGGTAGTTATTGGAACAGTTAATCGTAAAATCCTGCGGATACATATTTCTGATTATTCTTGGATATATGTTAAAGCGGATGGGAATATTTGATGCTGATACAAAAAGTATTCTCGGAAAATTGTTACTGTATATAACATTACCGTTTGCGTTTATAGCAAATTTCAGAAGCTTTCAAAAAGATGAATTGCTTGTCTGGTATTTTCTTATCGGTTTTGTAACAAATATCATATCAATATGGTGTGGAAGAATTCTTTGCGGACACAGAGAGTGCAGAGACAGAGCAATGTACCTGATAGAATGTTCCGGATATAATATAGGAGCATTTGCAACTCCTATGATAGGTTCAATGCTTCCGGGGCAGGCAACCGTTGTATCGAGTATGTTTGATATAGGAAACAGTATCATGTGTATCGGAGGAATTTATCCGCTGTCAAGAAGAGAGATAAAGAAAGATAAGGGAAATATAAGAGAACAGATAATGTTCATAGTAAAAAATCTGTTCAGTTCAATACCGTTTGATACATATCTGGTTATGTTATTCATATCACTTGCGGGAATAAGACTTCCATCAGTGGTAAGTGATGTGGCAGGAGACTTTGGAGCACCGTCAATCATTATTACAATGATTATGATTGGCATAAGTTTTGAGATAAATGTTTCAAAGGAAGATATAAGCGACATTATAAAGATTCTGGTATCAAGATATGTATTAGCAGTCCTGTTTATAGTTGGAATAAGGATGCTGCCGATGTTTGATGAAGTACAGAAACAGACTTTAAGCATATGTGTATTTGCACCGGTAACAAGCATATCCACTACATATTGTAACATGTGTGGATGCAAAGCCCAGGTATATGGGGCGGTAAGTTCAATAAGTGTTATTATCAGCATGATAATATATGTTGTATTGATGAGTTAAAAATTAATAGCAGATATAAATAACAAAGATGTTATATAAAAAATGACATCTTTGTTTTTTTATAAATTAACATTTTTTACACTGAAAGGAGAATAAGTTATGAAGAAAAATTTTAAGAAAATTGCAGCAATGATAATGACAGCTACCATGATGCTATCTCTTACAGCCTGTGGTGGCGGTGGTACAACATCAAATGGAAATGGAGGAAGTGATTCACAGCAGGCAGCAGGAGAGCCGGTGATGTCAGATGTATTAAAAGTAGCATTGAATGCAGATCCGCCAACACTTGACCCGCTTATGTCTACAGGAGCAATCGTCAGAGACTGTAATAAATATATCTTTGAAGGCTTGTTTGAAATGAATGAAAATTATGAGCCGTCTCCTCAGTTGTGTGAATCGTATGAAGCAAATGATGATTATACTGAATTTACATTTAAGTTAAGACAGGGAGTTCTCTTCCATAATGGTGATGAGATGAAGGCTGATGATGTAGTTGCATCATTGAACAGATGGTTATCTAAGAACAGTGCAGTTAAGTCACTTATTACAAACGGAGAACAGTTTGAGAAAGTTGATGATTATACGGTAAAGATTTCATTAACAAATCCGTGTTATACACTTACAGCAGCCATGTGTGCACCGGCACAGTTTCCGGCTATAATGCCTAAGTCGGTTGTAGATGCTGCTACAGAAGACGGCGGAATATCAGAGTACATCGGTACAGGTCCTATGAAGTTTGGTGAATGGGTACAGAACCAGTACTTACTCTTAGAGAAAAATGATGATTACAAGGGACCGGGATATGAGTTAGACGGTGAGGCAGGAGATAAACCTATTTATTTCAAAGAGGTATATTTATACTTCGTAACAGATGCCACAATCCGTACAGCCGGAATACAGACAGGTGAATATGACATTGTAAGTAACTTGAATTATGATGACGTTGAAATGTTAAGCTCAGATCCAAATGTAAAACTTGATAAATCCTTGATGGGATACACAGGAATTATCATGAACAAGGCAGAAGGAACACTTGGAACAAATGAAAAATTAAGAGGTGCCATTACATATGCACTTGACTGTGATGAAATCATGGCAGCAGCATATCCGGCAGAAGGTTATGCAGATGTATATTCAAGCATGATGCCTGAAGGAAGCAAGTGGTATACAGAAAAAGGAACAGAAGCAATTAACAGCAAGGATATGGATAAAGCAAAGGAACTTTTAAAAGAGTCAGGATATGACGGAACACCTATTAAGGTTGTAACCAATCAGGTATATCCACAGCATTATAACGGAACACTCGTACTGGTACAGCAGCTTGAAGACCTTGGACTTGAGGTAGACCTTGAAGTAGTTGACTGGACAACAATGCTTGAGTATAAGAAGACTAAAGGAACATATGACCTGTACTACATGGATTATCCGGCAGTTACTACTCCTACATCACTCAGAACAATTTCACAGACAGATGAAGGATGGACAACATGGCCAGAATTCCTCGATTTATTAAATGGTGTTACATCAGCAAAGAGCGATGATGAAGCCGTTGCAGCATGGGAGAATTGTCAGGAATATCTGTTTGGAAGATACTCATATGTTCCACTCGGATACAGCTACTACTGTAATGCAACAACAGCAGATATTGAAGGATATCATTCTATAAGTTGTCAGTGTATATACGGAGCATACAAGGCACAGTAATCGTTAAATCAGTATAAAGGTATTAAAGTATTTGGGCTGCTATATGATTCATATAGTAGCTCAAACATTGAGGAAGTGATGAGAATATGGGAAAATATATATTAAAAAGAATAGCGGGAGTAATAGTAACATTATTGATACTGTCCGTGGCAATTTTCTCCATTACGCATATAATGTCCGGTGATCCGGCACTGGCGATGTTAGGTTCGGATGCATCTGCGGAACAGGTTGAAGCACTGAGAGCAGAAATGGGACTTGATCAGCCGCTTACGGCTCAGTATATAAGCTGGATAAAGGATACTATAAGTGGAGATTTGGGAGATTCTTATTTCAGACATCAGACAGTAATACAGGCATTATCAGAGCGTATCGGACCTTCGACAGAGCTGGCAATTATTTCTGAACTTATAGCAATTCTTATTGGTATTCCTTTAGGAATAACGGCAGCTAAGAGAAAAGGAGGAGCTGTAGATCTCGCAGCAAGTTCCGCAGCCATTCTTGGAATGTCAATGCCGGCATTCCTGTTAGGATTATTGTTTATATTATTGTTTAGTGTAAATATGGGAGTCTTACCGGTTTCAGGTTATGTAACGGTGGCTAAGGGAGGGCTTTCCAATCATTTATCATATATGGTTATTCCTTGTGTGACAATGGGACTTGTACAGTCGGCACTGATTATGAGAATAACAAGATCTTCATTTGCCGAGGTAATGGGAAAAGATTATATAAAGACTGCAAAGGCAAAAGGATTAAAGGAAAGAGTTATCTTATATAAGCATGTATTCAGAAATGCAGGAGCAACTATTGTAACTATTCTCGGACAGAGCTTTGGTTCATTAATAGCAGGTGTTGCGGTACTTGAGACAATGTTTAACATACCGGGAATGGGACAGCTTATCGTTGATTCGGTCTTAAAAAGAGATTATCCCGTTATTCAGGGAGCAGTATTATTTGTAAGTATTTTATATGTGTTAATTAATCTGGTGGTTGATATTTCATATGGATTTATAGACCCTCGTATCAGGGTGACAAGAAGTTAGAAAGGAGGGCTGAAAATGGCTAATGTAAATGCAAAAGAAACAGACAATCTTAGAGTTGCAAAACTTGCAATAAAGGAAAACAGAAAAATAAAGATTCAGACATTTATGAAAAATAAAATGGCTATGGTCGGCCTTATCATTACGGTGATAATGGTTATAGCAGCACTTCTGGCACCGGTATTGTTTCCGGAAGGACCGATAAAAATGGATAATCCAAACCGATTTTTAGCACCATCGGGAGCACATTTATTCGGAACAGATGAATTTGGACGGGATATTTTAAACAGAACATTATATGGTATAAGAATTTCATTTGTAATAGGTGGTGTAACGGCACTCATAACATTTGTACTCGGAATGTTACTCGGACTTCTGGCAGGTTACTATTCAATACTTGATAATATTATCATGAGAATATGTGAAGGTATGATGTCTATTCCACCGGTATTACTCGGTATAGCACTTATGTCGGCATTGGGAGGAAGTGCAAAAAATGTAGTTATAGCACTCAGTATTGTATACACTCCGGTTGTGGCAAGGGTAGCAAGGGCTTCGACATTATCCGTCAAAGAGATGACATACATAGAGGCAGTAAAGTCTCAGGGAGCGGGTTCGTTCAGAATACTTTTCAGACACATAGCTCCGAATATTCTTTCACCGGTTATTGTTCAGGCAACCAACATATTTGCAACAGCCATCATCCTTGAAGCCTCCTTGAGTTTCCTTGGAGCAGGCATACCGGCACCGGAACCGAGTCTTGGAAATATTCTGAGTGAGGCTAAACAGTACATATTTAAATCATGGTGGCTTACTTTATATCCCAGCATTGTCATGATACTTATGGTTATGGGAATCAATATCTTAGGTGATGGTGTCAGAGACGTTTTGGATCCGTCATAACAATATAGAAGGCAGGTGACTTCAATGGAAGCAGTAAAAGAAAAAGTTTTGGAAGTAAAAAATTTAAAGACAACGTTCACAACATTGCGTGGCAGGGTTGTTGCCGTGGATGGAGTCAGTTTTACTATCAATAAAGGTGAGATAGTTGGAATTGTCGGAGAATCCGGATGTGGAAAGAGTGTAACGAGCCAGTCGATAATGAGACTGTATGATGAGAAAAAACTTGCAAGTTATGATGGAGAGATATTATTTGAAGGAAAAAATCTTCTTGATTTGAAGGAATCTGAGATGGAGACAATCAGAGGAAATCAGATATCCATGATATTTCAGGATTCATTAAGTTCATTAAATCCGGTTTTCAAAGTCGGAGATCAGATTGCAGAAGCACTTATTATCCATCAGGGTTTAAGTAAAGCAGAGGCATGGAAAAGGGCAGAAGAGATGCTCAGGGTTACGGGAATACCGGCACCTGAAAAACGAATTCATAATTATCCGCATGAAATGAGCGGAGGTATGAGACAGCGTGCAATGATAGCCATGGCACTTGCCTGTCAGCCGAAACTTCTGATTGCAGATGAGCCTACAACAGCACTTGACGTTACCATTCAGGCACAGATTATGCAGCTTATAAAAAATCTTAATAAAGAATTTGATACAGGAATCATGCTGATTACTCATGATCTGGGTGTGGTTGCCCAGACATGCCAGAAAGTCATTATCATGTATCTGGGACAGATTGTGGAGGAAGGACTTGTGGAAGATATATTTGACCGTCCGCTTCATCCGTACACTAAAGGACTTATAAAATCTATCCCAACATTAAAGACAGATAAAAATGAAAAATTATTTATGATAAAAGGAACTGTTCCGGCACTGACAGAGATAGGTGAAGGATGCAGATTTTATGAAAGATGTCCATATGCAACAGAGGAATGCAGCAAAAAACAGATAGAACTGACAAAGGTAAATGATACACAGAAGGTTCGCTGTATATTAGGTAAAACCCAATAGAAAGAGAGGGAATATCTATGGAAGAAAAATCAGGAAGAGAAGTAATATTAGACGTCAGAAATCTTACAAAGGAATTTCCGGTAAAAGGAGGATTCGGTAAGGTTGCAAAGAGTGTAAAGGCTGTAACTGACGTGTCTTTTAAAATATATAAAAACGAAACATTCAGTCTCGTGGGAGAATCCGGATGTGGCAAGAGTACAACAGGAAGAACTGTGCTGAGACTGGTGGAACCTACAAGAGGAGAAGTTTTCTACAGAGGAGAAGATTTAGCAAAGCTTTCAAAAAAAGAAATGAAGAAAATGAGAACCAAAATGCAGATGGTATTTCAGGATCCGTATTCTTCACTTAATCCGAGAAAAACTATAGGCGCTATCGTGGAAGAGGCCATGGAGATAAATCATATAGGTGCATCACATGCCGAGCGTACACAGAAGGCAATGGAAATGCTCACAAAGGTAGGTATCCGTGGTGACCAGTATTACAGATATCCCCATGAGTTTTCCGGAGGCCAGAAGCAGAGGATAGGAATTGCAAGAGCACTTGTGTTAAATCCGGAGATAATCATATGTGACGAGCCGGTATCAGCTCTTGACGTATCCATACAGTCACAGGTATTAAATCTTTTAAATGATCTGAAAAAAGAATTAAATATTTCATACCTGTTTATATCACATAACATGAGTGTAGTCAGATACATATCAGACAGAGTAGGTGTAATGTATCTCGGTTCTATAGTTGAGGAGACAGAGACGGAAGAATTATTTGCAAATCCCATGCATCCGTATACAAAGGCACTGTTGTCTGCGGTTCCGGAGGCTGACCCACACAGGAATACAGAACGGATAGAGCTTACCGGTGAGATTCCTTCACCGATGAATCCACCAAGCGGATGTACATTCCACAATCGCTGTCCGTATGCAACAGAGGAGTGTTCAGTTATGAAACCGAAGAGAAGAGAGATATCTGACGGACATTTTGTAGCATGTCATATGTATGAATAGGAGATGATGAGCATGGCGGATATAGTATTAAAAAATGGAAAAGTTATAACTGTTGATAAGAATGACAGAATTACCCAGGCAGTGGCAATTAAGGGAAAACATATTCTCAAAACAGGAACGGATGAGGATATGGAAGAATTTATTGATGATAAAACAGTTGTAATTGATTTGAAAGGAAGAAGTGTTGTTCCGGGATTTATAGATGCACATATGCATTTTATGATGTACAGCTTATTTTATAAGGCAACCATAGATATTGCATATGATAAGGTACAGAGCATAGCAGGAATAAAGGAAATGATAAGAGAAGCCGCATCCCATAAAAAGCCGGGTGAGTGGATATGCCTGTGGGGATACGACCAGAATAAATTATTGGAAAAACGCCATCCCACAATGAAGGATTTAGACGAGGCGGCACCTGATAATCCGGTACAGTGCGTAAGATGCTGCGGACATATGGGCGTGTACAATTCCAAAGCATTTGAGATTGCGGGGATAACATCTCCTGAGCAGTATGCACCGGGTGAGGTTGATACGGATGCTGATGGCAATATGACAGGTTTATTGAAGGAAACACCGAATGACACTATATGGAGCTATATAAAGCATACGGATGAACAGCTGAGAGAAGGTTACATAGAGTTTGGAAAGCTGATGTTAAAGTCGGGAATTACAAGTATACATGATGCCGGAACTTATGGCGGACAGTATGTAAAGGTACTTCAGGATGTTATTGATGCAGGTGAGTTTCCGGTCAGAATATATGAGATTTTCTATAATGTATTCGGTAAGGAAGCAAGCAGAAAATGGATATATGACCTTATTTCAACAGGACTTCACACGGGACTTGGAAATGAACATTTTAAGGTGGGTTCAGCAAAGATTTTACTTGATGGTAGTACCAGCGGCCCGTCATGTGCAACCAGAGAACCATACTCTCACGATCCTGAACTTAAGGGAATATTAAACTGGAAACAGGAAGAGGTAAATCAGGTATTTTCTGATGCGGCTGCCGCAGGATTTCAGGTGACTGCCCACGCTGTAGGAGACATGGCAGTGGAGCAGGCGGTTAATGCCATTGAGTATACACTTGCTAAAGTTCCAAAAAAAGATCACAGACACCGTATAGAACATTGTGGACTTACTGATGAAACACTTATAAAACGTATAAAGGATCTTGGTATCGTACCTATATCGAATCCGGGATTTATCACCGTAAATGGAAGTGACTATAACAGATATTACGGAGACAGGACGGACTATATGTTTGCAGCAGAGTCATATAAGAAAAATGGAATTATCACTGCATTTGGTTCGGATTGCAGTGTTATAAATGAAAATCCGATGCTCGGTATATACGGTGCAGTTACAAGAAAGGATGCGGCAACCGGGGAAACCTGTGGCGAATGCCAGAAGATAAGCATTCTCGATGCCATCAGATGTTATACATACAATGGTGCATATGCTTCATTTGAAGAGGATATAAAAGGAAGCATAGAGGAGGGCAAGCTTGCTGATATAGCCGTTCTTTCTGAAGATATACTGGCGTGTGAGCCGGAACATATAAAGGACATAAAAGTAGATATGACGTTGATTGATGGAAATATACTATATGAAAGATGAGATGATGAATATGCCTGAAAAAATATATGCAGATACAGCTTTTATAAATGCAAAAGTTATTACCGTATCAAAAGATGATGAAATTGCCGAGGCAGTATGTACAGCCGGAAATAAAATACTGGCAGTAGGAACAAACGAGCTGATAAAGGAATATACGGGACCGGATACAAAGATTATCGATGCGGCAGGCAGAACAGTAATGCCGGGATTTATTGATTCACATATACACTTTGTAATGTATGGACTTCTTGATCACGGAGTTGTAAATGTGGATTACAAACATGTAAGTTCAATTAAAGATATTTTAAAACTTATAGAGAAAGAAGCATCAGTAAAGAAGAAAGGTGAATGGATTGTATTATCAGGATATGACCATAACAAACTTGAGGAGAAACGTCATCCTTTAAAGGAAGAATTTGACAGTGTGGCACCTGACAATCCGGTACAGTGTATAAGATGTTGTGCACATATGGGAGTATATAATTCCTATGCGTTAAACTTATGTAATGTAACATCAGCAGAACAGTTTGCGCCGGGTGAGGTTGTAACAGATGACAATGGTAATCTTACGGGCCTTTTAAAGGAAACTGCTCATATGAGTCTGAGTAAAAAAGTTGTTTTATCGGAAAATGAGTTGTTAAACGGTATAAAAAATGCGAATAAAATCATGTTGGAAAATGGAATAACCTCGGTTCATGATGCAGGAAGTTATGGAAAAACAACGATGTGTTTATTACAGAAATCCTGTGCAGACAGAACCGTTAAAGTAAGGGTAAGACCGATGATATTTGATATGTATGGAAAGGAGTCGGGCAAGGAATATATAGAAAATTTCCTTAACACGGGAATCTATACAAATCTTGGTGATGAACACTTCAAACTGGGACCGGTAAAAATCATGACAGACGGAAGTACAAGTGGTCCTTCATGTGCGACCATAGAGCCTTATTCACATGATAAGAATCTTAAGGGTATACAGGTATGGCAGCAGGACGAGGCAGACGAAATGATTGATAAAGTGCATAAGTCAGAGTTTCAGATGACTGCCCATGCAGTAGGTGACAAGGCTGTGACGGTTATGCTTAACGGATATGAGAAGGCACTTAAAGATATGCCCCGTGAAAATCACAGACACCGTATAGAGCATTGTGCACTTACAAATGAAGATATTATAAAAAGAGTTCGTGATCTTTCTATCATTCCGGTATCCAATCCGGCTTTTATTTCAATTAACGCATGTGATTATAACAGATTTTATGGTGACAGGGTAAAATACATGTTTCCATTAAAATCATATATTGAAAACAATGTAATAACGGCGATTGGTTCAGATGCCCCGGTAACTGAGGCAAATCCAATGTTCAGTCTTTATGGTGCGGTGAACAGATGTGACATTAAGACAGAAGAGAGCTGTGGTGATAATCAGAAAGTAGGAATAAAGGATATAGTCAGGATGTTTACATACAATGGTGCCTATGCAGCATTTGAGGAAGACATAAAGGGAAGTCTTGAACCGGGAAAGCTGGCGGACATAGTTATGCTTTCGGAGAATATTCTTGATTATCCGGAGAAGAAACTTATGGATGTAAAGACGGTCATGACAATGATAGATGGTGAAATTGTATATGAGCGTAAAGAGTAACAGGAGGTGGCGATATGGAATTACCTGTAGTAGAGGTGGCAGGAACACCGTATGAGATAGGTTATATGCATGGCAGCATGGCAAAGAAACAGATAGCCGTAAACATAGGAATATATAAGGAAATGTTTATGGAGTATGCAGGCATTGACTGGGAAAAGGCACAGAAAATAGCACTCAGTTTTGAGAAGGCAATATATGACTTTAATCCCAAATATATAGAGGAAATCAAAGGAATTGCCGAAGGTGCGGGAGTGGCATATGAAGAAATACTTGCTTTAAATGTCAGAAGTGAACTTGTATTTCAGGGGACAAATCTTACCTCTGACGGATGTACATCCATGGCGGTGACTTCAGACCGGACAGGCGGAGAGACAACCTACATCGGACAGAATTGGGACTGGAAACTCAAGGTGCTTGGCGGAGTTATTCTTCTGAAGATAAAACAGGATAATCTGCCGGATATCGCTACTATGACAGAAGCGGGAATTGTAGGTAAGATAGGATGCAATTCAGCGGGAATCGGTGTATGTTTTAATGCATTGTCTGTTAATGATACTCCCCACGGAGTTCCGGTTCATATAATACTCAGGGCTATAATGGAGCAGAAGAATTTTGCAAAGGCAATGGAGGTGGTTTCAGCAAGTGAAATCGGATGCCCTGCAAATATCATGATAGCATCTGAATATGGTGAAGCCATTGATTTTGAAGTCGGAATCGGTGATTTTGATGCATTATATCCGGCGGATGGAATTCTTACACATACCAATCATTATAAGAGTCTGAGACTTCCAAAGTACAATCAGAATGATATAGCTAAATATAAGTTTCCTGATACATTTATCAGGCTTGGAAGGGCAGATTATATAATAAGGAATATAAAAAGTGATATAGGTTTTGAAGATATCGAAAAAGTATTTACTAACCATACAGATCCCAGCTGTTCAATATGTCATCACGTTGATTCGGGTGATGAGATTGGAACAGTATTCAGTATAATTATGGATCTTTCATCAAAAGGTTTTTATGTTTCATTTGGCAGACCTTGCGAAAATGAGTATAAAAAGTATTCGATTTCATAGGAAATGAGGTTGATTTTATGAATTTTGATAAGTCATATATTGATGTGGCATTTATAAATGCCAGAGTAATTACAGTAAATGATAAAGACGAGATATCAGAGGCTGTCGGAATAAAGAAGAATAAGATAGTATTTGTGGGAACTACAAAGGAACTTCTTGAACTGGCTGATGATACTACTAAAATCATAGACTTAAAAGGAAGGACACTGATGCCCGGACTCATTGATTCACATTTTCATCCTATCTTTAACGGATTTATCGGAAATGAACCTGATTCACCAATGAGAAATATAGATTCAACACAGTGCAGGAGCATAAAGGAACTTCAGGATATTATAAAAGAAGCACTGAAATACAGAAAAAAAGGAGAATGGGTATCTTCTCTCGGATATGAGCCTATGTTTCTTGAAGAGAAAAGGCATCCTACACTGGAGGATTTGGATGAAGTGGCACCGGATAATCCGGTTCAGTGTTTTCATGTATGCGGACATATATGTGTCTATAACTCTAAGGCATTAGAGACTATAGGTGTATATACGGCAGAAGATGCAAAGAAGTTTCCGAAGGATGAAATAGAAGTTAAGGACGGAAAACTGACCGGAATGGTAAGGGACAATACCTGTTTCCTGCTGTGGTCGAAGGTAGGATATACATATGAACAGCAGAGGAGAGGTGCTCTTAAGTCTCAGAAACAGTTATTGGAAAACGGTGTTACATCGGTACATGACTGTGGAGCCTGCGATGCACCGTCTTATCATATTATGATGAAAATGTGCCGAGAGGGAGAATTTAAAGTCAGAGAGTACATGTTCCTGCACAGTATATATGGTAAGAAAATTTCCTATGAGGATAATGAACACTGGATGAGTCTGGGACTTATGAGCGGACTTGGGGACGAGCATTTTAAGATAGGCGGATGCAAGTTTATGATAGACGGAGGAAGCTCAGGCCCTTCAAGTGCAACCAGAGAGCCGTACAGTCATGATCCGACACTTCCGGGAGTTCTGGCGTGGACAAGGGAAGAGACGGCAGAATATATAGAGAAAATAAACAATGCTGAGTGTCAGGCTACTGCACATGCTATCGGAGATCTGGCGATAGAATTTATGGTAGAAGGATATGAGAAAGCATTTGAAAAAAATCCGAGACCGGACCTGAGACACAGAATAGAGCATTGTACTGTGGTAGATAAAGACCTTGTGGAAAGAATGGCAAAGATGAATATATGTCCTACGCTCAATTCAGGAATGTTTACATTTCAGGGTAAACGATATGCTGAAATATATGGAGAAAAGAGGGCGAAATATTTCATTGCATTAAGGAGTATGTTAGATGCGGGAATGAAACCGGCAATAGCCAGTGATTCGCCGTCAGGTCCGATGGGACTAAGTGTTATAGACGGTGCCGTAAACAGATATGACTACAAAGCAGGTTTTCAGTTTGATAAAACACAGGCAATATCGTTATTAGAAGCAATCAGATGTGCAACTTTAAATGGTGCGTATGCATCATATGAAGATGACATAAAGGGCAGCATAGAGGTTGGAAAACTGGCCGATATGATTGTTCTTGACAGAGATATTCTGTCAATCGATACAATGGGTATAAAGGATGTCAGGGTTGACATGACGATGATTGACGGAGAAACATGTTACGAAAGGGAAGGAAAGGAGTGGTGAATATGGAGTTTTCAGCAGTAAATACAATATGGGTGCTTCTGGGTGCCGTTTTGGTATTTCTCATGCAGGCAGGATTTGCAATTCTTGAGGCAGGTCTTACAAGGGCTAAGAATGCAGGAAATATCGTTATGAAGAATATGATGGATTTCTGTATAGGTGCCGTAATATTCTGGATAGTAGGCTTTGGCATAATGTTTGGAAGTGCTACCGGAATTTTTGGAGGTATTGATTTCTTTGCAAAAGGAAATTATTCAGATATACTGCCTTCGGGAGTTCCGTTCAGTGCATATTTTATATTTCAGACAGTATTTTGTGGTACTGCAGCAACTATCGTATCAGGTGCCATGGCAGAGAGAACAAAGTTCTCTGCATATTGCATATACAGCCTGTTGATTTCTATGATAGTATATCCGGTATCAGGTCACTGGATATGGGGCGGCGGCTGGTTAGCACAGCTTGGATTTCATGATTTTGCAGGTTCAACGGCAGTACATGTGTGTGGAGGCTGTGCAGCACTTATAGGTGCAAAGACATTGGGACCACGAATCGGAAAATATGATAAAAACGGAAATTCAAGAGTTATACAGGGACACAATCTTATATTTGCGGCACTTGGAATATTTGTTTTGTGGTTTTGCTGGTTTGGATTCAACGGTTGTTCTACTGTAGGAATGGATACGGACGAGTTGATAAAATCAGCTGCAAATATATTTGTAAATACTAATCTTTCAGCAGCAGTTGCCGGATGCACAACGATGCTGTTTACATGGTTCAGATATGAAAAGCCGGATGTTTCCATGACACTTAACGGTGTTCTGGCAGGACTTGTAGCCATTACGGCAGGCTGTGATGCGGTTACTCCCGTAGGGGCAGCACTTACAGGTATGATAGTAGGTATAACCGTAGTATTTGCAATAGAGTTCATAGATAAAAAGTGCAAAATAGATGATCCTGTGGGAGCCGTCGGTGTACATATGGTGTGTGGTTCTGTAGGAACACTTCTTGTAGGACTTTTTTCAAACAGTGAGTCGGTTGGAAAAGGATTATTTTACGGAGGCGGACTTCATCAGTTTCTTATACAGCTTCTCGGTGTCGTATCTGTAATGGCATGGGTAGGCGTAGTGATGACTGTCGTATTCAATGTCATAAAGGCAACTATCGGTCTTCGTGTATCTGCCAAAGAGGAAGTGGAAGGTCTTGATGTGACGGAACACGGAATGGCAAGTGCATATGGCGGATTTGTTTTACAGAGCGACGGTATGTTTAATACGGATTATGCGGAAGATGAAAAATCTGATGATAAGGTACCAGTAGAGCAGGCAGTACCGGTAAAAGTAAGAAAAGTGCAGCCGGGTGAAGATTATAAGGGTCTGACAAAGATTGAGATTATCACAAAGCAGTCAAAATTCGAGGCATTGAAAGAGGCGATGAACGATATAGGTGTTACCGGAATGACAGTGACACAGGTATTAGGATGCGGTATGCAAAAAGGTGTTACTGAATATTACCGTGGTATTCCGGTAGAAATGCAGCTGCTTCCAAAGATAAAGATAGAGATAGTTGTGGCAAAAATCCCTGTAGATCTGACAGTGAATACGGCAAAGAAAGTATTGTATACCGGTCATATCGGAGATGGAAAGATATTTGTATCTGAGATAGAAAATGCCATCAAGGTAAGAACAGGTGAAGAAGGCTATGCAGCAATGCAGGGTGTTGACGATGTGTAAAATAAGGGAATGGAGGCAGAGAGCTTATGAGTATGAATGAGATAAGAAGAAAAGACAGGGCAATAGTTAATATGTGGGAGATGGAAGAAATACTCGAAAAATCAGAGTATGGAATTTTGTCGACAGTGAATGAGGATGGAACACCTTATGCAGTTCCGGTAAGTTATGTTTATTACAAAGGAAAACTATATTTTCATTGTGCAAAGGATGTAGGGCATAAGGTGGAAAATATAAAAAACAATAACAGCATATGTTTTACTGTTGTTGGGAAAACACAGGTTTTAGTATCTCAGTTTTCAACTATATATGAAAGCGTTATTGCATCCGGAAGAGCAGAAAACGTGGAATCAGATGAGTTAAAGGCTGAGGTGTTCAAAAAAATATTGGAAAAGTATTGCCAGGCATATATAGACGAAGGTCTTATGTATATGGAACGTGCAGGTGATAAAGCATCCGTATATGAGATTGACATTGAATCAATGACTGGTAAGGCAAGGCGTAAATAAATCATACATGTGCATTTGCATATATAAACATAGTCATGTGTATGTTGAAGTATCAGAAAACGGAAGTTATAATGCAGATATAGAAGCAAAGGAGCTATTTCTTATAGAAGAGATAGCTCCGTTTTTTAATTAATAAAAAATGACAGGAGGACACAGCTATGACAGGAACAGAGATAAAAGAAACATTAAAGGAGTACAATTTACAGTCGTGGAGTAAACAGAAAGGATTAAATCCGATATGTGTGGAAAAGGCAGAAGGAATATATTTCTGGGACTATGATGGAAACAGATATTCAGATATGTCTTCACAGCTTGTTAATATGAATCTTGGATTTGGAAACAAGGCAATAGGAGATGCCATAAAGGCACAGGTAGACCAGTATTGTTTTGTCGGACCTTCATATGGAGCAGAGTCAAGAGCAAAGCTCGCTAAGAAAATAATAGAACTTATGCCGGATAACATGGGTAAGGTGTTCTTTACAAATGCCGGAGCAGATGCAAATGAAAATGCCGTTAAGATAGCAAGAATGTTTACCGGAAGAAATAAGGTATTCAGCCGTTACAGAAGTTATCACGGTTCAAGTTTCGGAGCAGGTAATCTTACAGGTGAGCCTAGAAGATATACATTGGAGCCGGGAATTCCGGGATTCGTAAAGTTCTTTGACCCATATGTATACAGAGAGGCCATTGAATTTGAGTCAGAAGAGGCAGCAACCAAATATTATCTCACAA
Source organism: uncultured Lachnospiraceae bacterium (assembly GCA_902763335.1). GTDB lineage: Bacteria > Bacillota > Clostridia > Lachnospirales > Lachnospiraceae > UBA2821. Next base: position 29,991 of record CACWRR010000019.1, read on the forward strand.
AGCTTGAGGAACAGATAAATTACGAAGGAGCAAATCAGGTAGCAGCCATAGTTATGGAGACAATAACAGGTTCAAACGGTGTAATCATTCCACCTAAAGGTTACCTTCCGGGAGTAAGAGCATTATGTGACAAATACGGAATACTGATGATTTGCGATGAAGTAATGGCAGGCTGGGGCAGAACCGGAGAAATGTTTGCATTTATGAATTTTGACGTTAAACCTGATATTGTTACATTTGCAAAAGGTGTTACATGCGGATATGTGCCTCTTGGCGGTGTAGTTGTAAGCAAAAAGATTGCAGAATATTTTGATGACAACCTCTTGTCATGTGGACTTACATACAGTGGACATCCACTCGCATGTGCAGCCGGAGTTGCCTGCGTTAATTATTATGAAGAGGCAGATATTATTCCTCATGTTAAGGAAGTCGGTAAAGTTCTTGGTGAGAGACTTGAAGGATTTAAGAATAAATTTGCATGTGTCGGAGATGTAAGATACATAGGTCTCTTCTCGGCAGTAGAACTTGTAAAGGATAAGACAACAAAAGAGCCGATGGTACCTTATGGAAAAGATCCGGAAGGAATCATGGGAAAAATCGTAGGCATGCTTAAGGAAAGAAAATTCATGACATATTCCCATGAAAACATGATTCTTATAGCACCTCCGCTTATTATTACTGAGGAACAGCTTAGTGAAGAACTTGATAAGATGGAAGAAGTTCTTGCAATTGTTGATAAAGAGTTTTTATAATTATTTAGGGCTAAACAGCGATTTTGCGAATGTAGTTCTGAATAGTTACAAACATTAACAAAAAAGAAAACGGAGGCAGAATATGGCATATCAGTTTACTGTGCCGGGCAAGACGATTATCGGAGAAAATGCCCTGGCACTGGCAGAGGATTCTATAAAAAACTTTGGAAAAAAAGCACTTATAGTTACAGGTAAGATTGTGACAAAGAGCGGTCTTGTAAAAAATCTCACGGATTATCTGGATAAATGGGATATAAAATATGAGATATTTAATGATATTACGGGAGAGCCTACAGATGAGATGATAGAAGCCGGAGTAAAGGCTTATGAATCTTATGGATGTGATTTTCTGATAGGAATCGGTGGAGGAAGTCCTCTTGATTCGGTAAAGGCAATCGCTGCTGTATCTACTCTTAAATGTAATATATCTGATATGATGGGAAAAGAGATTTCGGGAAAATTCCCGCCAATGGTACTTATTCCTACAACAGCAGGAACCGGCTCGGAAACAACAAAATTTACTATCATTACGGATACGAAAAAGGACGTAAAAATGTTGCTCAAGGGAGACAATCTGTTGCCTGATGTGGCTGTAGTTGATCCTGAATTTACAATGACAGCTCCAAAGTCCATAACAGCCGCTACGGGTATGGATGCCCTCACACATGCGGTGGAATCGTATACTTCAAGGAAAGCAAATGCTCTTACGGACATGTATGCGATATCTGCAATAAAGCGTATATTTAAGTATCTTCCGGCTGCATACGAGAATGGAAATGATAAGAAAGCCCGTGAAGAAATGGCAATAGCTGCATATGAAGCAGGCGTGTGTATAAACAATGCATCAGTAACAATCGTACACGGTATGAGCAGACCTATAGGAGCATTGTTCCATGTACCTCACGGAATATCAAATGCAATGCTTATAAAGGAATGTCTTGAATTTGCAATGGATGGATGTTTATCAAAATTTGCAGATATTGCAAGGGCAATAGAGGTGGCAGACGAAACGACAGACGATGAGACTGCTGCAAAGAAATTCTTTGCTGAACTTGAAAAACTCTGTAATACCCTTGAGATTCCGACACTAGAAAAATACGGAATACCAAAAGACGAATTTGACAGAGTGACAGAAAAAATGGCATCAGATGCCATGGCAAGTGGAAGTCCGTCAAATACAATAAAAGAAGTGACAGAAAAAGACATAATAGAAATATACAAAAAATTGTGGTAAAACCACGGACAAGAAAGGGCTGTTCAAAAGAACAGCCCTTTCTTGCAAATAATACTTTAGTATATATACTATGCCTTGTGCAAATCTACAGGCTGCATAAGCGACATTCTGAGCGTTGCAGCCTGTAGATTTGCACAGGTTTATAGAAATAAAGGAGGAAAAATCAATGTACAAATGTAATGAAGACAGAATGAAAGATAAAATAAACACATTCAGCAGATTTGGAGCCACGGGAAATGGGGGGATAACAAGATATTCTCTTTCTGAAGAAGCACTTCAGGCAAGGGCAGAATTTGAAAAGAGAATGGAAAAGACAGGTGCAATCATAGAAATAGATGATGTCGGAAATATATATGCAACATTAGAGGGAACGGATAAGAATGCAAAACGTATAGTTATGGGTTCTCATGCAGATTCAGTAAAAAATGGTGGAAATTATGATGGAATACTTGGTGTAATATCAGCTATGGAAGTGTTAGAAACTATTGCGGAGCAGAAGATACCGCATAAACATCCGATAACAGCCATGATATGGACGAATGAGGAAGGTTCGCTGTATCCGCCTGCAATGATGTGTTCAGGAATAGTTTGTAATGATTATCTGCCGGAGGACATTAAACATAATTTTGAATATGATAAGATGATGAATTCGGTAAGCATTGAAGACAGAACAACAACTTTCGGAGAGGCATTGGAAAAGTCAGGGTATAAGGGAAACAAGTCATACAGATTAAGTCGTGAAAATGCATTATGTATGTTTGAAACACATATAGAGCAGGGACCGATACTTGAAGAGGCCGGAAATGAGATAGGAGTTGTGGACTGTGTTCTTGGAATGTTTAACCAGCGAATTAAATTTTATGGTCAGACGGTTCATGCAGGAACATTTCCTATGAATAAACGTAAAGATGCCTTTTTTGCAGCAGCACAGGCAATTCTTTATTTACATGAAGAGATTGATAAACTCGGTATAAAAGATCTGGTATATACTACGGGAGAAGTAGTATGCCATCCGTGTGTTCATACCTGTGTTCCGGATTATTTTGATTTTTCATTTGAGGCAAGACATGAAGATGCAAAAGAATTAGAGAAAGTGCTGGCGGTAGTAAAGTCATGTGCAGATAAAGAGTGGGCAGGATGCCGCTGTGAAACCGTACCGGCGTGGAACAGAGATACAGTATACTGGGATAAAAAACTGGTAGGATATGTTGAGGAATCAGCAAAGGAACTTGGAGTGAAATATCAGTATATCCATTCAGGAGCAGGACATGATGCACAGTTCGTTTCGTATATGATACCTACAACAATGATATTTGTACAGTCAAAGAACGGACTATCCCATTGCGAAGAGGAATATTCAGATCCTAAACATTGCACGGATGGTGCAACGGTAATGTTAAATTCAGTGTTAAAAGCAGATGTTTCAGAGTGATAAATTCCTTCCAATAATCTAATGACAATCTTAGAAAATGTGGTAAAATAATATATAAAGATGCCATATGGATTCGTGAATTGCTTAGGGGAAGCAGCATCAGATAAAAAGTCAAAAGATAAATATGAACTCTCGGAATCTTGAGTAGTTCATGCCAGCTAAACTTTGGCAAGTACTTTGAAAAGTAAATATTATCCGTGGAACGAAAAAATTGCATGAGAAA
>CACWRR010000020.1 GCA_902763335.1 uncultured Lachnospiraceae bacterium
TCTGCATGACATGCTGGACTTTGGAGAACTGTCGGATGAAGTAACAGAACTTATACCGGATTACAAAATGGTACTACTGCAACCTGAAAACTACAGTGAGAGACAGAGTAAAAATATGCAGTCATCATTAGGTGTTATACTTGGATTGCTTAATTGCGCAGAAACAAAAGAAGATTTTCAGAAATATTTAGACAGTCATGAAAAGAAACTGGAATCATTATCAGAAAGTGCGATGGCAGTATTAAACGAATATTGTGAACTTAATATACCGGAAAAAGAGATAGAAGAAGGAGAAGTGGTAGATATGTGTAAGGCAGTAAGAGAAATCAGGGAAGAGGCAAGGAATGAAGGAAGAAGTGAGGGAATGATAGAGGGAAAAATAGAAATCTTACACGAGCTGGGCTATACAATATCAGACATAGCAGAGAGATTAAAATGTACGGAAAAAGAAGTAAGTAGAATATTAGCAACATTGTAGCAGAGATTTGAAGTAGTATGATTTATAACAAATGGACTTTGACAGTTTTGTCAAGGTCCATTTGTGCATTTGATGTATTTGAATTTGGGAATTTTGAACAAAATGATAAGAGGCATGAAAATATAAAGATAAAAAATGTGTCGAATAATGTCGAAAAATGGCATATTTATTTTATTTATAAGAAAAATATTGACAAAAAATGGTTTTTATGATATTGTTTCAAAGTATTAATTATATAATTAATACAACATGTTTCTTTGATCAAAGAATAGGAAACAATGTAATACGCACGAATAGGTGACGATTTATTTGGGCATAAATAATTAGAGAAGAGGATAAAAATGAAGAAAACAGTAAAGCGAAAAGTAGCAGTAGGAATATTAGTACTTATGTTGTAGGTATTTACAACGACAGCATTTGCAAGTAAGTCAGGAGATTTTTATTATAGCAATGGCGTAGATGCATATGTTCATGGGTATGTTGATTTACAGTCAAACTGTCTTGTGAGTTATGTGTGGTGTAATGTCAGCTTACAGGGTAGAGACCGGGCAGCAGTAAGTGCTAAATACACTTTAAAGACAAATAAAAAGATATTGAGAAAGTCAAAGACTTTAAATTGTTTAGACATGTCTGATTCGTATGATGCAAAAAGTGGGGGAGCAAATGCTAAATTTGCAAAATTGATTATTAAATACGATGGTAAAAGTGTAACATTAAAACAAAATAAATAATATAAACAGGGTGTCTGATTTATAATCAAACACCCTGTTTATGATTGTGAAAGAGGTGATATTAAAAGTATGAGAAAATTATTACGTGATAAATATTCAACAATATTATTGATTACAGGTTTTGTGTTATCGTGTTTTGTTGCCGTGAATGTTCTTACAATGATGAATGAGGTGAAAAATCAGCAAAACAGAAAAAGCAAGAGTGATTATAAGAATACGAAAAACTTTGAAAGAGAGATGCCTGAAGAAATAACGGAAGACAAGATAGAGGAAGTTGTACAGGAACTTCATACAGATAATGGAAATGTATTTATATATGGATATTACAGCTTTGTCGGAAGTGGCTTATATAATCCGTGTATATATTTAATAGTTTCTGAAAATGAGAAGGCAGACCGTCAATTTATATGGGGAAGAATGCCCAATGAAGAAGAAAGAAGAAATAAAGAAAATGTTATTGCTGCAGGTACAAATATGAATCCATATATTCAGGAAAAAGACGGAGAAAAGTATATTGAGATTGATTCTACTGAGTATAAGGTTGTGGGAAGTTATGAGTCGTATGATAATCTTAATCAGGAAAATAATATGGATATTTGTACATATTATGAATGTGCAGATGAAAAGCTGAAACATAGTGTGGCGGATTTGGCCGTATTTAACGTGAAATATGGCAGTTCTGTTGTTGTGGGAGCTGCGTACAATAATGAGATTTTGAAAATAGAAAATGTCTTAGATAACAATGGTATAAATGAGAGTACGTATTATGAGGAGGATGATACACTGGCAAACATTAAACAGCGTATTAACCAGTATTTTATGTATTTAACTTTTATATTTACACTCATAAACTGCATGGTTATATCAAATATATGGATAAAGAGAAGATATAATGAATTGGTAATCAGACGTACATATGGATATGGAATGGCAGACATTATAAAACTGGTTCTTAAAGATTTAGCTGTTTATGGAGGTATTTCTATGATAATAGGAATAATTTTACAAACGATATATGCAGCAGCACTTGGAAAAAGTATGTTAAAACTGAATTATGCAGGTGAAAATCTTTTGTTTTTTGCCGTAATATTGGGAATTATAATCATTGTGTCGGGGATGATTCCGGTCTTACAGATAAGAAAAATAGTTCCTGCATCAGATATAAGACATCAGAGATAAATATAAAAATGGAGGTTTGATAATGCTGCGATTGATTTTTAAATCCATGAAAAACAGGATTGTAAGTATATTGATGGTTACGGTTGTGTGTATAATTTCATTGATGCTGGTCTCAATGTCGATATACATATATGAAAATAGTATTTATTGTACTAAACAAATAAATTCAATTATGAAAGGAAAAGTAGAAAATTCAGCAATTATAGGCATTATGGGTACAGAATCCGATGAAGAATCTGAGAAAAGTAATGCATTTAGAAAAGTTCTTGGAGAGATGCCTGAAATAAGTGCGGCAGGTTATACACAATTTGCCCCGGGAATGGACGGATGTGAATATGCCGAGGTTCAAAGAAAGATTAAAGGGAATGATGATGAGCTTCAGTATCTGTACTTAGAAAGTGAAGCCGCTGATCTATATAACATTGAACTTGAAGAAGGACAGCTTGTAAAGGATATGCCAAATGATGACGGATTGATTTATGTTTACCTTGGGAGTGCGTTTAAGGATTACTATTCTGTAGGTGATGAGTCAGAATGGAAAGTTACTGAAGAGATAAGATTTAAATTTATTGTAAAGGGTTTCTTTAAAGATGGCGTCAGGGTACTCAGGCAGAATGAAGTTGAGGATTCAGGAGCTTTTTTGGGAGACAAATGTTATGATACGTTGGGAGAAACGGATGCTATAATGGAATTCAATAGAGGAACGATTAGTAGTAGTACAATGCTTTGTTCGTGGAAGGACGGATATTCATTTGATGAAATGCAAACAAAGATTTTAGATAAAGCTGAAGAATGTGGAATTGAATGTGTGGTTGCAAGCATGTCTGAGATAATAAATGAAAAGGTGCGGTCAACAAAAGAGATTAATGAATATATACTGAATGTACTGGGTGTTATATTGGCAACGACGATTGTTATGATGATATGTATTCAGGTAACTTCTATATTAAATAATATGTCAGAGTATGGAATACTGTATGCAAACGGTTTCACGACCGCGAATATAGGAATTATGCTTATCGTTGAAAATGTACTCAAAATGATTATAAGTTGTGCTGTATCACTGGCGATAGTGAAAAAACTGCTAACAACGCTGTTATATATAATTCCGGAAGAACAGGAAGTATTTAATGATATATTTAACAATAATGTGATATGGGGAAATATCGGGGCTGCGGCAATTATGAGTTTAGCTTCCCTGATAATACCACTGATATTTATAACGAGGCTTAAACCCGTACAGTTAATAGGAGGAAATGATACATGATACAGTTAAAAAATATAGTAAAAACATATGATGCAGGTAACAGGAAATTTAATGCACTGGATGGTGTAAGTCTTGATATACAGGATGGAGAAATGGTAGCTGTGATGGGACCGTCAGGTTCAGGTAAGTCAACACTTCTTAATATAATAGGAGGAATGGATATGGCTACGGAGGGAGAGTACATGTATGATGACATAAATGTTACCAAGATGAAAAATAAAGATTTACATATATTCAGACGTGATAATATAAGTTTTGTATTTCAGCATTTTGCATTAATGAACCGGTATACAGTATATGAAAATGTTGAAGTTCCGCTTATAGCGGCACATGTGAATCCGTTAAAAAGGAAAGAGATTGTGATGAATCAGTTGGAACGTCTGGGGATAGAAGATCAGGTTAAGAAGTATCCGACACAGTTGTCAGGCGGACAGCAGCAAAGATGTGCCATAGCAAGAGCACTGGCGGCAAACCACAGATTGATTCTGGCTGATGAACCCACCGGGGCACTGGATGTTTCTACAGGAAACGAGATAATGGAGATATTCAGGGAAATTAAAGATGAGGGAAAAACAGTAGTGATAATTACTCATGATAACGGTGTAGCGGCAAAATGTGACAGAATCCTTAAGATTGTTGATGGCAAATTGACAAAAGTATGATATAGTATTTATATCAAAATAATTAAAGGGAAGATATTTACAGACCTTTTTGGAATGGAGGATTCAATGAAAAGAAAACTGATAAAACTGTCTGCGGTATTAGCTGTGGCTTTTACGACAATGCTGGCATTAAATGTGAAGAGTGTAAAGGCTGACACATGGGGACAGTGGGTGTACGAAGGAAATGATTATGAGGCAACTGTTACAGGTTATACAGGTTCAGACACAAATGTAAATATACCTGCCAGTATAAACGGTAAAGTAGTAGTGGCACTAAGAGGTACATTTTATAATAATAAAAGAATTAAGACAGTCTACATACCGGATAGTGTAAAAGTAATTGACTCAGTGTGGGGCGGTGGCTCAGAGGTTGATATAAATGGGTATGCCTACTGGGATTCATGTGACGGAACATTTGAGGGATGCAGTAATCTTACAACCGTCAAAGGTGCAAAGGGTGTTAATGCCTATGCAGAGGAGACATTTAAGCAGAGTGTAAGTCTTAAGAGTATCAGATTGTATAATATAAGTCTTATACCGGGCAAGATGTTTTTGGGATGCAGCAGTCTGAGGGGAATAACGATTCCTGATTCTGTTACAAATGTAGCATATTGGTCATTTGCGGAATGTACATCCCTGCGTAAAGTTTCAGGAGGAAAGAAAGTAACAGAATACGGTGAAGGAGCTTTCAGATGTTGCAAAAAGCTTTCAAGTATTGAACTTGGCAGAACAAAGACGATTCCGTTATTCATGTTCTACAGATGTAAGAGTCTTGCTGGCATAAAGATTCCTACTACAGTAACATCGATTCAATATAGTGCATTTGCATATTCGGGACTTAAGAGCGTGAAACTTCCATCTTCGCTTGAGTACATAGGTGGCGGACGAGAGGATGAGACAGACAGGGAAGGTGCATTTGAACACTGTGTGAAACTTACTAAGGTAACCGGAGGCAAAAATGTTAAAGTGTATGGTGTATGTGCATTTAAAGACTGTAAACAGTTAAAAAGCTTTTCGTTTGGCAAGGTTACAAAGATACAGAGATTTGTATTTGCAGGGTGTTCCAGTCTGAATAATGTTACGCTTCCGTCTACCGTTCGTGTTCTGGGAACAGGAGCGTTCAGAGACTGTAAGAAGATAAGAACACTCAAACTTCCGAATAAACTCACTACTATAGAGCCGGAGGCATTATGGGGATGTGACAGTCTTAAGAATTTAGTAATTCCAAGGAGTGTCACTTTTGTAATGCTTGCGTCAGTTCCTATGAACAGGATCATATATGTTTATAAAGGTTCTAAGGCAGCAGAAATGCTTGAAGGATTGAGTAAATTAAAGTACATATAAATGCGGAATGGTGGAATGGAGAATTAGTATGAGTAAGAATAAAAATAAAATAAATGCATTGGTTTTATCGGTTATAATTGCGGTACTTTCAGTTCTCGGAATACAGACGGATGTTTACGCAGCAAATAATGTGACAGGGCCAAAATATGATTATAATGAAAGAAAATGGGTATACAGTTACGTTTATTATGGAATGTATCCGCAAAGGGAAGTGGTGTATAAAGGTGATTCGGCACAGATATCTGCACTTGCTTCAAGGAATGTGCAATCATATAAAAAAGTAAGCAGGAAAACATGGAATAAAATAGTAAAGGCAAAGTATAGTGTCAGCGGGGATGCGAAAGTTGACGGAGTGAGATACAGAAGGATAAAGATGACTGATGCTACCCAGGCACAGAGTGATACGCCGGAACTTTACAGATGGTTTGACAGTTCATCTTATCATTACTTCATATATGAGCCTATAAAGTGGAAGGTGCTTGAGATATCAAAGGGAAAAGCATTACTTCTATCGGATGAGGCACTTGATGATGAAAAGTACAATGATACAAAGGCAGCAGCACTTATGTGGAATATCTGTTGGAAAAACAGTACAATGAGAAGCTGGCTTAACGGATATACCGGTTCACAGAATGCATGCAGGGAAAATTTTTCCAAAGATAACTTTATAGATGCTGCATTTACGAAATCCCAGCAGAAAAAGCTGATAGCAAGAAAAATGGGTGGAAATGTAAAAGATAAGGTATTTCTGTTATATGAGGAAGATGTACATAACAGCGAGGCGGCATCTAGGAGAGGATTTATTAGAGACGAATCTTATAGAACCACATGTACTACTTATGGTTATGCGAAGGGAATATGGAGACCGAAACAGAGTGATGATCAGACGGTAATGTGGTGGCTGAATACAGATGATGCCGGAGACATGGTGCCGAATGTATCATACTACGGAGAAATTGACAGTGACGGAAGGAATAACAATAAGGATGCAATCGGTGTCAGACCGGCTATAATAGTCAGCAAGGATACGGTTCGCAAGCTTAAAGTAGCAAAATAAAATATTGTATATATTATATAGAAGAAAAAATTTATGGTAAAGTCGAGCAGGTGTCAGCCTGCTCGATTTTATTTCTTGCATTTTAACTATATATGTGTTATTCTTCACAATGAGCGGTATTCTGGAAAGAAACTGCATCAGATGATAGTGCATGCCACTTATCCGGAGAAACAGGAGGTGCTGCCATGCATATAGGAATAATTGGAGCAGGAAAGGTTGGATGTTCCATAGGAAAGTATCTTGTGGATTCCGGTATTTCCGTGACAGGTTATTATAGTAAAACCCGCGAAAATGCTGCCGCTGCGGCAGAATTTACAGGCACGGAAGTGTTTGAGAATGTGGGAGATATAGTATCGGCAAGTGATACCCTTTTTATTACCACACCTGATGACAGGATTGGTGACGTATGGGATTGCATTGCTAAGTATAATATAGAAGAAAAAATTGTATGCCATTTTAGTGGTTCATTATCATCCGTTGTATTTTCCGGTATAGAAGAGAAGGGTGCGTCCGGCTGTTCTATACATCCGATGTTAGCGTTCAGTGACAGATTTTCCTCGTACAGACAATTGAATAATGCCATATTCACCATAGAGGGAATGAAGAGAGCGGTTGATACAGTAAAAGGGATTTTTGAAAGTACCGGCAATACGGTTCTTAAGATGAAATCAGAAGAAAAATCAAGATATCATGCTGCCGCATCCATATTGAGCAACCAGATGATTGCGTTATATCAGATAGGAATAGACAATCTGGTAAAATGCGGATTTGATGAGGAAGATGCGAAAATGCTTATCAAGCCTCTGGTAAAGAATAATGTAGATGCATTTCTGGAGAAAGGCAGTGTAAATGCACTTACCGGACCGGTAGAGAGAAATGACATAAGTACGGTGAGAAAACATCTTGATGTACTGTCAGGTGATGACAGAGAAATATACCGTCTGCTCGGCAAAAAATTAGTGTCTGTGGCACAGGAGAAAAATCAGGACAGAAACTACGAAAAACTAAAAGAAGTATTTATGGAAAGGAAAACGACAAAATGAAAAACACAGTAAACACATTCAGAGAGGCAAAGAAAAACGGAGAGAAACTCACTATGCTTACAGCTTATGATTATTCTACGGCAAAGCTTATAGATGAGGCAGGAGTGAACAGCATACTTGTCGGCGATTCGTTAGGAAATGTTATTCTCGGATATGAAGACACAGTATCAGTTACGGTTGAAGATATGATTCATCATGGAGCAGCAGTGGCAAGAGGTGCAAAAAATGCACTTGTAGTTATAGATATGCCGTTTATGTCTTATCAGACATCAGTATATGATGCACTTGTAAATGCAGGCCGCCTTATGAAAGAGGGACGTGGAAATGCCGTTAAACTTGAAGGTGGAAAGGAAGTATGCCCACAGATAAAGGCAATAACAGATGCAGGTATACCTGTATGTGCCCATCTTGGAATGACACCACAGTCCATTAATGCATTTGGTGGATTTAAGGTGCAGTGTAAGACAGAGGAAACAGCAAGAAAACTTATAGAGGATGCAAAGGCAGTGGAAGAGGCAGGAGCATTTGCAGTAGTACTTGAATGTGTACCTACAAAGCTTGCAGAGCTTATTACTAAGGAAATAAATATTCCGACAATAGGAATCGGAGCAGGAGCAGGATGTGACGGACAGGTTCTCGTATATCAGGATATGTTAGGTATGTTCTCAGATTTCACACCAAAATTTGTAAAGAAATTTGCAAATGTGGGAGAGGTTATGAAAGAGGCATTCAAACAGTATATAGAAGAAGTTTCAAATGGAACATTTCCTGAGGAGAAACATGGATATAAAATAGATGAGGAAGTATTAAAGTCTTTATAGTATATACGGAAAGGTGATTAAGAAAATGAAGATTGCAGGAACAGTTGCAGAGGTCAGAGAACAGGTAAAACAGTGGAGAAAGGAAGGACTTACGGTAGGACTTGTGCCTACTATGGGATTCCTTCACGAAGGACATAAGAGCCTTATAGACAGAGCAGTTAAGGAAAATGACAGAGTGGTTGTAAGCGTATTTGTCAATCCGACACAGTTCGGACCAAATGAGGATTTTGAGAGTTATCCGAGAGATATGGACAAGGACAGCGCATTGTGCGAGGCAGCGGGAGCATCACTTATATTCCATCCTGAACCGTCAGAGATGTATCTTGACGGATACTCAACATTTGTTGATATGAGTACTCTTACAGGAGGACTTTGTGGAAAAACAAGACCAATCCATTTCAGAGGTGTATGTACAGTTGTGTCAAAGCTTTTCAATATAGTTACACCGGACAGAGCATATTTCGGACAGAAAGATGCACAGCAGCTTGCAGTAATCAGACATATGGTAAGAGACCTTAACTTTGGCATAGAGATAGTAGGATGTCCTATTATAAGAGAAGAAGACGGTCTTGCAAAGAGTTCAAGAAATACTTACCTTAATGCTGAAGAGAGAGCAGCAGCTACTATACTTAGCAAGGCACTTAAAGAAGGAAAAGCAGCTTTAGAGAGTGGAGAAAGAGATGCAGCAAAGGTAAAACAGATAGTAACTGACAAGATTAATTCAGAGAAACTTTCAAAGATTGACTATGTTGAGATAGTAGACTGGAACAATCTTGAGCCGGTAGAAAAAGTTATGGACGATGTATTGTGTGCAGTTGCTGTATATATAGGAAAAACAAGACTCATTGATAACTTTATATTCAGTATCAATTCTTAGAACGGAGGAACATGATGACGATAAATATGCTAAAGGGAAAAATCCACAGAGCAGTAGTAACACAGGCAGAACTGAACTATGTCGGAAGCATTACGGTGGACACTGAGCTTTTGGATGCCGCAGGCATACTTGAGTACGAAAAAGTACAGATAGTTGATGTGGAGAATGGAAACAGATTTGAGACATATACCATAGCAGGTGAACCGGGTTCGGGCATGATATGTTTAAATGGTGCTGCAGCAAGACAGGTACAGTTAGGCGACCATGTTATTATCATGGCATACTGCGATGTGACTCCTGAGGAAGCTAAGGAACACAAACCGCATGTTGTGTTTGTCGATGAGAAAAATGCAGTAGTAAAAACTGCAAGATATGAAAAACACGGTCAAATAGTAGTATAAAAATCACACATAAACATGATTTTTATACGGCAGAAAGGTGCATATATGTTAAAAGGAAAAACTGTTATTTTGGGTGTTACGGGAAGCATTGCCGCATATAAGATAGCGAATCTTACCAGTATGCTTGTGAAGATGCACTGTGATGTATATGTTATTATGACACAGAACGCAACAAATTTTATTAATCCCATAACATTTGAAACACTTACAAATCACAAAACACTTGTTGATACATTTGACAGAAATTTCAATTATAATATAGAACATGTTTCATTGGCTAAGAAGGCAGATGTGGTGCTTATAGCACCGGCATCGGCAAATGTGATAGGAAAGATTGCCGGTGGGATTGCAGATGATATGCTGACTACAACAGTTATGGCATGCAGATGCAAAAAAATCATATCCCCTGCCATGAATACGGGAATGTATGAGAATCCGATTCTTCAGGATAACCTTAAGAAACTTAAGCGTTTTGGATATGAAATAATAGAGCCGGACACCGGACTTTTGGCATGTAAAGATGTAGGCGCAGGGAAAATGCCGTCAGAACAGGTTCTGCTTCAGCATATTTTAAGGGAAATCAGGTTTGAAAAGGATATGACCGGCAGGAGAGTCGTAGTCACGGCAGGCCCTACAAAGGAGGCAATAGACCCTGTAAGATACATTACCAACCATTCGACCGGTAAGATGGGATATGCCATTGCAAATGTGGCTGCACAAAGAGGCGCAGAGGTTGTACTGATTACAGGTGAAACATCCATAGAAAAACCACCGTTTGTCCGTACTATAGAAGTTGTAAGTGCAGAAGATATGTTTAATGCAGTAGTTGATACGGTAGAGGAAAATACGGGCAATGATGACATTGTTATAATGTCAGCGGCAGTGGCAGATTATACTCCTGCAAATGTGGCGGATGAAAAGATAAAGAAAGCAGACGGAGCAGGAAATATAGAGCTTAAGAGAACGAAAGATATACTGAAATATCTTGGTGAAAACAGAAGAGGCAGACAGTTCTTATGTGGATTTTCAATGGAAACTGAAAATATGCTTGAAAATTCCAGAAAGAAGCTGCAAAATAAAAATATCGATATGATAGTGGCAAATAATCTTAAGGTGGCAGGTGCCGGATTTGGGACAGATACAAATATCATAACGGTTATTACCAAAAATGAAACTGAAGAACTTCCTATTATGAGTAAGGATGAGGCAGCTATCAGGATACTTGATAAAATACTCGAGAACAGCAAGGAGAACTAATGAAATATTCAAACAGGACAAAATATTTAATATACATGTTTATATTTATGGTTGTCTTTTTGATGTCGGGAATTGATGTGAAAGCATCGCAGACCCAGACGATAGTTATCAGCAAAGACAGGCAGGTTGCAGACGAATTCTGCAATGTAAAGGCATACTATGTCTTGCAGAGCAGCAATACAGGTCCGTATTGTTGTGCGGGATATGTAAAAAGATTTTACGCTGCATTATATAATGTATGTGTATCACAGATAAATACATATGCCGGACCACCTGCTGTTGCAGCTGTCGGGGCAAATGTTTCTCTAAGACAGGTAGCGGTGCCACAACCCGGAGATATTATGCAGAACACGGCAAGGACTCATGTCGGAATAGTAAAGGAAGTTGAAGGCAGTCAGGTAACTCTTATAGAGCAGAACTGGAAATGGACACTGAATGGTACGGTTTATGCAAAGATAAACAGAAAGATTGGTACAGGCTACGCGTATTTTTACCGACTGGTAATAAATGGAAAAGATGCGGCTCCGGCAACGGCAGCCGTTGAACCGAAGGACAGACAGGTGTGGCAGGTATCATCTGGAGGCGGTGTCAATTTAAGACAGTCACCATCCGCTTCATCAGCAAGTCTGCTTACCATACCTTATAATACAATATTGAATGTAACGGAAGAACAGAATGTAAATGGAAGTGTCTGGGGAAAAACAGACTATAATGGAAAAAACGGATGGATTTTACTCAGTAATGCAATGTATGTGTGGGGACAGTATCCTGCTAGTGACATCACACCACCGGTTATATCAGATGTGAGCATCAGTCACATCACAAGAAATTCATACACTGTAACATGCAGGGTAAATGATGACAGAGGCATATCAAGAGTCCAGTTCCCTACATGGACAGAAGCATCAGGACAGGATGATCTGGCAAATGACTGGTGGACGAATCCAGCATATTCGGGAACAATAAATGGAGGTACAGTCACATATGCAGTAAAAAGAAGTGCGCATAATAGTGAGTTTGGTATCTATAATACCCACATATATGCCATGGATACAAGCGGAAACTGGTCGGCAGTGGTAACTGACGGCGTAGATCTTGGCACCAAAAAGTTAAAGTCAGGTATTAATGTATATATTCAGAATATAAGATCGGGCAAATATGTTACGTCAACAGGAAATTATCCTACAATGAAGAATTTCAGGAATAACGCAAGCCAGTTATATAAGATTAATAAAAGAAGTGACGGATATTATACTATAACTTCAGTATCTGAAAATAAGAGACTGAGTATTGTTAAGAATAAGACAGGTAATGAGATAGCATTGAAACTTGTTAAAGCGACGGGCAAACAGGAAGAATATTGGAAAATATATGAAAATTCAGGAAAATATGTATTTAGAAATAAAACAGGTTATGAAGTCGTAATGATTCAGGGAGACAGCCTTAAGAGCAACAGCAAACTAAGAATGAATATGCAGAAGGATTGCAAGACCAATATGTTCAGGCTGATATACTGATAAACGGAATAGGAAGCACTACAGGAATGGAGGTTAATACATGAGATTTGGAAAGGGATACTGGAAAACATTTAAGAGTGGAATCGAGAGGGAATGGGTTATAACAAACGGTATCGGCGGATACTGTGGAAGCTCGATAATAGGTGCAAATACAAGAAAACATCATGGTATGCTGATAGCAAGCCTCCATGCTCCGGTTCAGAGATATATGATATTATCAAAGATAGATGAAAGCATTAAGCTTGGAGATGAGACATATTCTTTAGCAGCTACCCAGAGACCGGCAGGATATGAGGAAGGACAGCATCATTTACAGACATTTATATATGATGAACTGCCACATTACAGGTATCAGGCAGAAGAAATGTTCATAACAAAAACTCTGTCTTTTGAAAGAGAAAAAAATACAATAACCATTGCATATGATATTGTAAACGGTTCAAAAGAAGCCACAATGAAATTCACACCGTTATTTAATTTCAGGGAACACGGTGAAAAGAGTGAGAAAGCTGACTTAATATTCGACGTGACGGATAATGATAATGTGCTGACACTTATGCATGAAAAACATAAGGATTTCCCGGTTCATTTCTATTTTTCTGAAGGTAAAGCAGTAAAAAGAGAACAGATATATGATGAGGAGATGGAATACCAGACGGAGATTAACACGGGGAATACAGCCGTGGAAAATCATTATACGCCTTATGATATCGTGGTGGAAGTCAGACCATATGAGAATAAAAAAATATCATTTGTGTGTTCAATTGAGGATGATTATGTAAAGGATGCATTTGCAAATGCAGAAAATGAGACAGAGAGAATAAAGAAGCTTAAGGAATCGGCAGGATACAAAGATGAATTTGCCGATGCACTCGTTCAGGCTGCCGACCAATTTATAGTAAAGAGAGAGTCTACCGGATATAAAACCGTTCTTGCAGGTCTTCCGTGGTTTACTGACTGGGGAAGGGATACGATGATAGCGTTGCAGGGACTTACGCTGGCAACGGGAAGATTCGAGGATGCGCGAGGTATATTAAAGACATTTGCAAAATATGTGAAGAACGGACTTGTTCCTAATATGTTTCCGGATGAGGGAATGGAGCCGCTATACAATACTGTTGATGCTTCTTTATGGTATTTTTATTCAGTTGATAAGTATTTAAGCTATACCGGAAATGACAGTGATTATGAATTTGTGAAAAATGATATATATACTAAGCTTAAGGGGATTATTCACAGTTACAGTAACGGAACTGATTTTTCAATCTATATGGATAAGGACAGTCTTATTCATGCCGGAGGTGGTTTTGATCAGGTGACATGGATGGATGTGCGTGTCGGAGAATGGGTAGTTACTCCGAGACACGGTAAGCCGGTGGAGATAAATGCATTATGGTACAATGCACTTAAGGTTATGGAAAATTTATCAGAAAGATTTGGAGAGTCATCATCAGAGTATACAGAGCTTGCAGAGAAAGTAAAGGAGTCTTTTAATGCTAAGTTCTGGAATGAGGATGCAGGATGTCTGTATGATGTTGTGGACGACAGTGGAAATGATGATAAAATCAGACCAAATCAGATATGGGCGGTATCCCTTCCATATACGATGCTTGACAGGAACAAAGAAAAATGTGTTGTGGAGACTGTTATAAATAAACTGTATGCATCTTACGGACTTCGTACATTGTCAAAGGATAATCCGGAATATAAAGCACATTATGTGGGAAAACTTCATGACAGAGATGCAGCATACCATCAGGGTACTACATGGGCATTTCCGCTTGGCGGACTTGTGACTGCGTATGTGAAGGTTAATGACCACTCAGCAGAGAGTATAGAGTATGCAAAAATGTTACTTGAACCGTTAAAAGACCATCTGACGGATGGTTGTGTAGGTTCGATTGCCGAGATATTTGACGGAGATGAGCCTGTCATTTCAAGAGGATGTTATGCCCAGGCATGGAGTGTAGGTGAGATATTAAGGGCATATACCGAGGACTGCATATCAGAGAGTGATGGAGCACTCAGAAATGAGGATTAAATGAAAAGAGTTATAAATAAATTTATAATATTATTTCTGGTGTTTATTGCCGTCATATCAATTATGTTTTTCAGATTTAACAGAAAGATAGAGAATGAGTCTATCACTATGGGTAAGGCATCACTCCCGACCATAAGTGTAAAAAATGACGATTCTTATATTAATATGTTATATGGATATACCGTCAGTATGGAAGAGAAGTACATGAGAGATTCTGTTTCTCCTCTTTCAGATAACGGTAAACTGGATATTACAGTGAACAACTGTGAGAATCTGGTGGTGGATGTAAGCTACAGCATACTGAAAACAGATGGAACACCGGTGGTGTCTGACAAAAAAGTACAGCCGTCGGATTCAAATGTGGAAACGACGCAGGTTACCATAGATGCCGGAGCCGATGTAACACCGGATACAGAATATATGCTGGTTGTAAAACTGACGACGGACAAATATGATGAAATATACTATTATACAAGAATTATAAGGGTGAGTGAACCACATTATCTTGAGCAACAGAAGTTTGTGTATAATTTCAGTGAAAAGACTCTTGATAAGACAGCGGCGGAGGAACTGGTATCTTATATAGAACCAAGTGATTCAGAGGAAAACTCAAATCTAGGAAAGGTGACTATCTATTCAAGCTTTGATCAGCTTACATGGGGAAATCTTTCACCGGAGAGAGTGACACAGCCTGAGATAACTTATAAAGAGCTTTTAGGTGATGTCGGAAGTTATGAGCTGACATATCGTGTAAAAGCATTGAATGATTACAATACAGAACAGTATTATGATATAACGGAATTTTTCAGAGTCAAATGGACGGAGACAGAGATATATCTTCTTGATTATGAGAGAACCATGGAGCAGGTATTTGATGCGATGGGACAGAGTGTCACATCAAGCCGTATAAATGTAGGCATAGGTTCATCGCTTCAGGCAGATTATGCAGTAAGTAAAGAAGGTAATTATGTTGCATTTGAAAAGGAGAATGCACTCTGGCTTATGGATACGGAAAACAATGAGATAACGTCCGTATTTACATTTGCATCTTCAGTGAGCGACATTGATGTGAGAAATACAAACAACGAGCATAACATGAAGATAATCAGCGTAAATAAAAACGGAAATGTTGAATTTCTCGTGTATGGTTATATGAACAGAGGCGAGCACGAAGGAAATGTGGGCGTTGCACTCTATAACTATTCAAAAGAGTCGAACGTTGTCAGGGAGACGGTATTTATTCCGTTTACGAGAAGTTATGGAATACTTCGAGAGACGATAGGTAAACTTTTGTATGTCAATGATTCAAATGTTATGTATATTATGCTGAATGACTGTATATATTCTATAGACCTTACCGGAAATGAATATGTTGAAATCATTTCGGGACTTAAGGACGGATGTTATGCAATTAACAATGATGGAAATGTCATAGCGTGGGAAAAAGATATGTCATATGCAGGTTCAGACTCAATTGTTATAATGAATCTGGAAACTAATGAAGAATCTACCATAAATGCTGAAGCCGGTATGAAGGTAAAGGTAGAGGGCTTTGTTGGTGATGATATTGCCTACGGTATTGCAGAAGCATCAAGAATAGTTACCGACCAGAATGGAATGACTACGGTTCCGATGCATATTTTAAAAATCGTAAATATGAAGGGAGAGGAACAAAAGTCGTACAGTCAGGAAGGATACTATTTTACTTCCTCACAGTTAAAGGACAACATGATAAATCTTAAGAGAGTTCAGTATGACCCGACGGGAACCGTGCTTCAGAATACGACAGATTACCAGATATTCGGCAATTCGGAGGAAGAAGAGGATGCGGCTACTGAGGGTGTGATAAATACAGAGCTTAAGCAGAAAGAAGTTGTTATAAACTTTACAAGAAAGATTACGACTTCCGACAAGCTTGTTGTAAAATATCCTAAGGAAATAAAGTTTGATACTACAAATACACTTAGTTTGAGAGACCTTATCTCCAGTGATAACAGATATTATGTATATGGAAGAGGAGTAATATCAGACATAACGGATAATGCAGCCGATGCTGTGGTTGCAGCGAATGATGTAAATGGTGTTGTGATTGATGATGAGGGAAGATATATCTGGGCAAGACGTTCCAGAAAGCAGCAGGCAATGCTGACAAATGTAGGAATGACACCGGCAGCAGATGTGTCGGGATATGTTACTGCGTGCGTAAACAGCATACTTCAGTCAGAAGATGTAAATGCGGATGTGTCAGCTGAGATTGCAGCAGGAAAGTCTACAATAGAAGTTATCAATTCTCATCTGACTAACGGAAAGGCACTCGATTTGTCGGGATGCAGTCTTGATGAAATGTTGTATTATGTGGATAGGGGATATCCGGTGCTGGGAATGCTTGACAATGGAAACTGTGTGCTGGTTGTAGGATTTGATTTTTATAATGCTGTATTGCTTAATCCTGGAACGGGAGAAGTATATAAGCAGGGACTTGAAGAGACAACCGGTCAGTTTGCACAGTATGGTAACAGATTTCTTAGTATTATAAAATAACTACCTGAAAAAGCAGCCTTGAAAATGTGAGTTTTCAAGGCTGCTTTTCCGGATGTATTCGGGCAAATAAAAAACACACTCAATATAAGTGTGTTAGTAAAAGTCGGGGTGACAGGATTCGAACCTGCGACCTCATCGTCCCGAACGATGCGCACTACCAAGCTGTGCTACACCCCGTACTTGTTATATTATAAAGACTTAAGTGAGATTTGTCAATCATTTTTATGTTGCCATTGCAGCATGATATGGGGTATAATATAAAAATACGTTTGGGATTTCCAAAAGATTGTAAGTAACTGTAAATTATAATATATGATTAAAGGGATGAATGTATGGCATCAAAGGACGAAAAAATTCTAAAGAAGATGGCTAAGAAACAGGCCAAATTTGTTAGAAAACAGAGCAGAAGTAAACTTAATAAATTTATACGAAAAATGTTTCTGGGAATGTTTATAGTGATACTGTGCGTTGTGCTGTTCTGTGTTATAAAGTATGGTTCGATGTTGATTGATTACAGAAATCAGGCGGTTAAGATGGTAAGAGACGGAGGAATATCCGCATTTAAATCTGGGCAGACCAGTGTGCTGTATGCAGATGACGGTACAGAGATAAATACGTTGTCCGGTGAGAAAGATATGTACTATCTTGACATTGATGAGATTCCGTTTCTCGTCAAGAGGGCACTGATATCCACAGAGGACAGAAGCTTTTATAAACATTCAGGGGTGGATTATTCGGCTATAGTCAGGGCAACGGTTGAACTTATAAGGAATAAGGGTAAGGTTACTCAGGGTGGAAGTACCATAACGCAGCAGTTGAGTAAGCTTGTATTTCTGTCTTCCGAGGTATCGCTTGAGCGTAAGGTCAAGGAAATGTTTGTAGCAATGGAGATAGAGAACGAATATAGCAAGGATCAGATACTTGAGTTTTATATCAATAATATTTACTTTGCCAATGGATATTATGGTATTCAGGCTGCTGCACAGGGATATTTCAGTAAAAATGCGGTTGACCTTAATCTGTCAGAGATAGCATTTTTGTGTTCAATACCGAATAATCCTTCACGTTATGATCCGTTTGTACATTTTGATAATACGATGGTCAGACGTGACAGAATATTAAAGGAAATGCTTGATCAGGGAGATATAGACCAGAGCATGTATGATGAGGCTGTGAATACGACAATTGTTTTATTCCCTTCGCAGACATCCATAAATAATTATGTTGAGACATATGCAAAATATTGTGCAACAATTCAGCTGATGAAGCAGCAGGGATTTGAGTTTAAGTATGATTTTGCCACTGATGAAGAGAAAAATGAGTATGATGAACAGTATGATACATTATATGACAGTTGTTCCCAGCAGTTGTATACAGGAGGCTACAGAATATATACATCCATTGATCTGAATAAGCAGGCATCACTGCAGTCGGCAATTGATTTGAATTTTGCAGATTATATGGATGTGGATGACAGTGGAGTTTTTACACTTCAGAGTGCGGCTACATGTATAGACAACAGTACGGGATATGTTGTAGCCATAGTCGGCGGAAGAAGTCAGGATGCAAGCGGATATACGCTTAACAGAGCATATCAGAGTTACAGACAGCCGGGGAGTACTATTAAACCTATACTTGTGTATACGCCTATGTTTGAGAGAGGTTACACTCCGAATAAATATGTGGAAGATAAAAAGATAGAGGATGGTCCGGTAAATTCGCCAAACAGATATGACGGATGGATATCTATCAGAAGTGCGGTAGAGAAATCAAAGAACACGGTTGCATGGAATCTGTTTCAGGAGCTTACACCGGAAGTGGGACTTAATTATTTAAAACAGATGGAATTTAAGAAGATAGTGAAAGATGATTATGTTCTTGCTGCGGCAATCGGTGGTATGACATACGGCGTGACAACGGTTGAGATGGCTTCGGCATATTCAACTATAGAGAATAACGGTGTATTCAGAAGCCCTACATGTATAAAGAGAATTACTGATGCAGAAGGTAATGTGGTGATAGATAACACTGTGGAAGAAAAACAGGTATATGAGGCGGATGCGGCACATACAATGACTGATGTTCTTAAAGGCGTTCTTATAAGAGGAACCGGTAAGAAGTATCAGGTAGATAATGCAATATGTGCAGCAAAGACAGGTACCACAAATGACAATAAGGATATCTGGCTGTGCGGATACAGCAGATATTATACTACGTCAGTGTGGGTAGGATATGATCTTCCGAAAGAGATTACGGATGATTATGTACTTCAGAGTTCAGGTCATATATGGAACACATATATGACTAATATACATGATGGTCTTGAGGAGAAAGAAATAGTAGCTAAAGATTCTGATGACGATTCAGATAGTGATTCAGGCAAACACAACTGGAGTAATGATGATGACAATGATAATTCAGACGGAGGTGAGACGCCGGCTGAAACATCTGAGACCAGTGGAGAAAACGTATCAACAGATGAAACTTCTTCTACGGAGGAGACACAGCCTACGGAGACATCTTCTGAGACACAGGCAGAGTCAGATTCCACAGAGGAGACTACAACAAAGAAGAGAAAGCATGACGACAATACAGATGATACAACAGCGCCGGACGATACGACAGCAGCGGATAATAATGGGGAATTTTACAGAGAGTCATGGAATGATTAGTTAATCAGAGATAAAAAAGGTATTGCACAAAATGTGCAATACCTTTTTACAATCATGATTAAAAACAAAATGATTAAATCTGTTCGCCGTTTCTATATCTTTCAAGACACTTCTGAATACGTTTAACCGGATCAAGAAGACCGCTTATAGATGTATCATGGTTAAGTGTATCTATGATAAGTGCGATGTATTTGCTCATGTCACAGCTTATATAGTAAGGTCTTGTTAAAAGCTCAGGTGACTGGTATGTGAGGTTTGTAGTGAGAACTCTGTCAATTATACCTTTCTCATATGCCTCATCAAATTTCTCTAATCCGTTAGTAAATAAACCGAATGTAGCAGCTACAAATACACGTCTTGCTTTTCTTGCCTTTAATTCGTTTGCAACATCTATCATACTCTCGCCTGATGAAATCATGTCATCGATAACGAATACGTCTTTTCCTTCAACAGGCGCACCGAGGAACTCATGTGCAACAATAGGGTTTCTTCCATTTACGATTTTGCTGTAATCTCTACGTTTGTAGAACATACCCATATCTACACCGAGAACGTTTGCAAGATAGATTGCACGTCCCATACCGCCTTCATCAGGACTGATCATCATAAGGTGGTCAGCATCAATCTGAAGATCTCTTTCATGTCTTAACAGCCCTTTTACAAACTGATATGCAGGCTGTACTGTTTCAAATCCGTGAAGAGGGATAGCGTTCTGTACACGAGGATCATGTGCATCGAATGTAATAATGTTATCAACACCTATTGAAACAAGTTCCTGAAGTGCAAGAGCACAGTCAAGAGATTCACGTCCTGTACGTTTGTGCTGTCTGCTCTCATATAAGAAAGGCATGATAACAGTAATACGTCTTCCCTTACCTGCAACTGCTGCGATAACACGTTTCAAATCCTGGTAATGGTCATCAGGTGACATGTGATTTGTCTGGCCGCATACAGTATAAGTGAGACTGTGGTTTGTAACATCAAGCATGATGTAAAGATCCTTACCACGTACTGACTGGTTAAGCAGACCTTTTGCTTCACCTGAACCAAATCTTGGTATCTTCATATCCACAAGATAAGACTCGCTCTGGTATCCTGAAAATGCGATAGTATCTTTGTGCTCATTCTGACGGCTGTGTCTCCAGTCTGAGATGTACTTGTCAACTTTTTCTCCAAGTTCTTTGCAACTGTCAAGTGCAACAATACCAAGTGCGCCTACAGGTATAGTGTTTAAGTTTCTGTCCTCGTTTAACATAACTGACCTCCATTGTAAAATAAAAAAATAAACTCAAAGTATTTTATAACATCATAAAATATTATAGTCAAGAAGTATTTGCATATCTTGAAATATTTTATCTGTTTATACGAATATCATTGCCTATAATCTTAAGCATTTTATAATTGTCCACTATTCTTGAGAGAATACGTTCCGAGTAATGTGTCTGCAAATTGTGCAGAGACAAGTTAGTAGATATAATAACAGGTTTTCGGGAAATTATTCTCTCATTCAGACACTGGAACAGTGCAGATACCGTAAATGTATTGCTGAGTTCCGTGCCCAGATCATCGATTATAAGCAGGTCACAGTCTGTAAGATGGTGAGCTATATGCTGGTATTCATGGGACTGTGCGCGGTTAAAATCTCTGTCAGCCAGTATATTGAACAGATTGATTGCTGACAGATATATAACTGAATGTGATGAATCCATAAGTGCTTTGGCAATACAGTTGGCAAGATAAGTCTTTCCCACACCGGTATTGCCATATATATACAGATTTGCATAGTCTGTATCAAATTTTTTTATAAAATCCTGACATATATCATACACTTCATGTATATTCTGAAGTGGAGTTTTATTCAGGTCTTTGTTGATTGTCTCAGAGTCAAAATATTTAAAGTTAAAATTATCAAAGTTTTCAACTTCAAGTATATTTTCTATATTTGACTGAGAATAAAGAAGTTTAATTTCAGCCTGCTTTCTGCAGACACATTTTTCGTTATTGCTCAGATAACCGGTATCTGCACATTTTTCGCATGTATGGTGTATGTTCAGGTAGTCCGCCGGAAATCCGTGCTCCTTTAACAGGGCAGCCTTTTTTTTGATAAGCTTCTGAATATTTTTGTGGTACTCAGTGGAATCTTCCGGGGTATCAGACTGCAGAATTTTTCTTGCCTGTTCAAGTGAACTAGAGGAAATCTCTCTGTTTATTCTGTCGATTTCAGGTATCGTTTTTGATATGTAGTCGATACGCTTTGAAAGTTCACGCTGGCTTTTTAGCTGTCGTCTGCTGTATTCTCTTTCTATTTCATCATACTGAAATTGTGTGAGAGCCATCTGTCTCCTCCTATCGGTTTGCTAAAATCTTCTTTTCAAGAGCATCATAATCGTATGTCCTCTGCGAGAAATCGTTGAATGTGTTTGCAGGTGCCGTGCCACGGGCCGTTTTGTGTTCGGATGAAGCTTTCTTTTCCTTGCGGCGGCTGTATTCAGCATCGAGCTTCTTGATATCATCAAGCCTGTGCACACCTTTTTTGTTCCAGCTTGTGAGTATTGAATCCGCGTAGTCAAAGCTCGGCTGGTGTATTGTCTGTATCGTGCGGTTACATGCATCGATAATTATATCCATGCTGAATCCGTAGGAGTTTGTCCATTTGATTATATAATCTTTTTCAGATTTCCCCGGATTCCGCCCGTTAAGACCGAAAGCTTTAAGTACAGGATAGCAGGCATTTACAAATGATTCAGTGGATGCCTTTGCCTGTTTCACATCTTTGATGCCCTCCTCAGCCCATGAAAGTGCCACCTTCTCGATATATCTCAGACTGCGGTGGTTATTGCCGACACAGTATTCGATAAGATATTCGATAAGCTCAGTCGTGAATTTCAGTTCGTCATATATGTACAGTATTGTATTCACGTCAGTGGAGCTGAGAGTTTTTCCTATATATCTTTCAGCAACATATAATAGTGTACTTATATCATCCTGCTTTTTGAATTTATCAAGCTCTGAAGGCGTATATACATGTTTTTGCGGTGCAGCAGCCACAGGTATGTCTGCTTCATCCTGCACCGGTGCAGGAATATTTTCTTCTGCAAATGATGAAGAGTATGTATCTGCTGCGGCATTAAGTCCGTTCTCCGCCTCAGGCTGTTCTTCCATATATGAAGATAATAATATATCTTCAGCAGTGGCAGATTCATCTGTTTCGGGAATAGACAGCAGAGTGATACCGGCAAGTTCACGGCGCGGAGTTATATTCAGGGAAATAAGTCCCTGCTGCTCCCAGTATTTGAGTGCCCGTATCACATCCTTTTCTGTGTGGTTAAGAATGTCTGCTATTCCACATATTGACACGTCACCTCCGTCATTTAATCTGCGGAGAAGATAAAGATAAACTTTAACAAATTCGCCATTTGCAGAAGGCATGTATTTATCTAAAAATGCGTTTGGAATTGATGTTACAGAATAATTCATTCTGTTAGTAAGTTGTAACGTTTTCATCACAGATTCTCCGTTCGTATATTTCGGACAGTGATTTCTCGTTTATCGCTGTCCGTTGGCGTTTTACATTATAGCATAGTTTATCTTTAATTAGAACAGCTTTTTTTTCGGGAAAGCCCGATTTTTCAATGGTTTGAGCAATTGTGGAAAGTGTGGATAATGTGGATTGTTTTTTATGAAATCTGTAAAGACATTGTAAAATTGGCAAGAAGCTGTTGTGTGGAAAAAATAAATAATCCACACTTTTTATGTCGAACTTATTAACATAAAAAATGTGGATAATGTGGATAACTTTTATTTTACGAGGTCATTTCCAACGTTTACAATGTCTCCGGCACCCATAGTTATTAACAGGTCATCGTTGATACAATTTTTTAAAATAAAATCTTCAATTTCTTTAAAAGAATGAAAATAATATACTTCTGTACCGAGAGATTTGATTTCGTTATATAAAGTCTCAGAACTTATTCCCAGATTGTCAGTTTCACGAGCCGGATATATGTCTGCAAGTATTACTTTATCTGCAAGGGAAAGAGCCTTGGCAAATTCTTTCATAAATGCCTTTGTACGTGAAAATGTATGCGGCTGGAATGCACACCACAGATTTCCGTGCGGATAATTCTTTGCAGTCTTAAGAGTAGCGGTTATTTCATCGGGATGATGTGCGTAATCATCCACTATGGTCACACCGTTTACAGTTCCTTTGTATTGGAAACGGCGGTCTGTTCCGCTGTATTTTTCAAGTCCCTTTATAATAGTAGGATATTCTATACCCATATTTACGCATGTGGCAATTGCTGATAATGAATTAAGTATATTGTGTTCGCCCGGCACCTTAAGTTCAACATGTGCCTGGATTTTGCCGTTTACTACAAGGTCATACTGTGCGCATGCAAGCTTATTATATGAAATATTTGTTGCCGAGTAGTCGCTTTTTGACGCATCTGTACCAAATGTGATGATTTTGCATGGAAGATTATTTGTGAAATACTCATAATCATCAATATCAGAATTGATAACAACTGCACCTTCCGCAGGAACAAGTTCAGCAAATTTTCTGAAGCTGTGACGTATATCGTCGATGTCCTTGAAGAAGTCCATGTGGTCCTCGCGCACATTTAATATAACAGCCACAGATGGGAAAAATGAAAGAAAGCTGTTTGTGTATTCGCATGCTTCGGTAATGAAATTGTTTGAATGTCCTATACGTGCATTTCCGTGAATGGAACTGAACATTCCGCCTACTAATATGGTAGGATCAGATTCTTCCTCAAGAAGAATCTGGGAAATCATGGAAGTTGTTGTTGTTTTTCCGTGAGTTCCGGATACGCAGACAGCCGGGTTATAATTTTTCATAATCTGTCCTAAAAGCTGGGCTCTTGACAGAATAGGAATGGAAAGCTTTGAAGCTGCCACGAGTTCAGGGTTATCCTGTTTTACTGCTGCAGTATATACAAGTAAATCTATATCAGGAGTAATATTTTCGGAAATCTGTTCATATACTATGTTTGCACCGAGTGAGACAAGATGTTTTGTAATGTCTGATTCATGTGAATCCGAACCTGACACGGTAAATCCTCTGGATAAAAGTATTTCGGCAAGTCCGCTCATACTTATACCGCCGATTCCCGTGAAATGTACATGTCCTGTTTTATTGAAATCAATTTGATACATAACAATAATCCTCCATCCATTATGCATACGCTGATGCGTTGCGGTTTATAAATAAAATTAGAATACTAATTGATTATTTTAACACAAAAACGTGTAAAATTCCATCAATATATTTATAAATTGATTATGATATTTGGGGCATAGAACCCTTTGATTCCAGACATCTTAATAATGCACACAGTGTAAAAACAGCATAAAAACATTTATTGTCAAAATCTTACAAAACGAAATGAAAAATTTGTGTAAAAAGACAAAAAAATTCACTATATTGATAAAAATATATTAAAAAGTTTATAAAAGAAGTTCACTATATATTTATTATGTGGTATAATATTCACATCAATATTAGATTAGCGAGGTGATAGTGTGATTAAGAAGGAAATGATTGCAATGCTACTGGCTGGCGGGCAAGGGAGCAGACTAGGAGTACTTACAGCAAAGGTTGCGAAACCGGCAGTTGCCTTTGGAGGTAAGTATCGTATTATTGATTTCCCGCTAAGTAATTGTATTAATTCGGGTGTAGACACAGTAGGTGTACTTACACAGTATCAGCCATTAAGGCTCAACGCACATATAGGTATAGGAATTCCATGGGATCTTGATAGAAATATAGGCGGAGTTACAGTTCTTCCTCCATACGAGAAAAGTGGTAACAGTGAATGGTATACAGGTACGGCAAATGCCATATACCAGAATCTTGACTATATAGACAGTTATAATCCGGAATATGTACTTATATTATCAGGGGATCACATCTATAAGATGGATTATGAGGTAATGCTTGATTTCCATAAGGCAAATAATGCAGATGTAACTATAGCTACTATGCCGGTACCTTATGAAGAGGCAAGCAGATTTGGAATTGTATTGACAGATGATGACAACAGGATAACGGAATTTGAGGAGAAACCTGAGAATCCGAGGGGTAATCTTGCATCAATGGGTATATACATTTTCAACTGGAAGATATTAAAAGAAGCACTTATCAAAATGTCAGAACAGAGTAACTGTGACTTTGGTAAACATATCATCCCGTATTGTCATGGAAAGGGAGACAGGATGTTTGCATATGAGTACAACGGATACTGGAAGGATGTAGGAACACTTTCTTCATATTGGGAGGCCAATATGGAACTTATCAATATCATCCCGGTATTTAATCTGTACGAAGAATTTTGGAGAATTTATACAAAGAGCGATGCACTTCCGCCACAGTACATATCTGAATATGCCAGAGTTGAGAGAAGTATTATCGGCGAAGGAACAGATGTATATGGAGAGGTGTACAATTCTGTTATCGGTGTAGGTGTTACCATTGAAGAGGGTGCCGTAGTCAGGGATTCGATTATCATGAAAGGCACAGTTATAAGAAAAGGTACAAAAGTATACAAATCAATAATAGCTGAAAATGTTGAGATTGGCGAGGATGTTGAAGTCGGAGTCGGCGATGAGGCACCTAGCAAACTTGACAGCAAGATATATAACAGCGGACTTGTAACAATAGGTGAAAATTCGGTTATACCACCTAAGGTTAAAATAGGCAAGAATGTTGCCATATCAGGAATTACCGGCCGCGAGGACTACCCTGACGGTATGCTTCAGAGCGGAGAATTTATTATTAAGGCAGGTGACGTGCGATGAGAGCGATAGGAATTATACTGGCAGGTGGAAATAACAACCGGATGAAAGAACTTTCATATAAAAGAGCTATCTCAGCTATGCCGGTGGCAGGTAGTTACAGAAGCATAGACTTTGCACTTAGTAATATGTCTAATTCTCATATACAGAAGGTAGCCGTACTTACACAGTACAATGCACAGTCATTAAATGAACATTTAAGTTCATCGAAATGGTGGGACTTCGGTAGAAAACAGGGAGGTCTGTATGTATTTACACCTTCGGTGACAGCAGATAATGGTTTCTGGTATCAGGGAACTGCAGATGCTATTTACCAGAACATCAGCTTTTTAAAGAAGAGCCACGAACCGTATGTTGTTATAGCATCCGGAGATGGAGTGTACAAGCTCGATTACAATAAAGTATTAGAGTATCATATAGCAAAGAAGGCAGACATAACTGTTGTGTACAAGGAGTTTCCTGAAGGTTCTGATGTCAGCAGATTCGGATGTATAAAGATGAATGAGGACAGCAGAATAACTGAATTCGAGGAGAAACCTCTTGTTGCTACTTCTAATACCGTATCTACCGGAATATATGTTATCAGAAGAAGACTTCTTATAGAACTCATAGAGAAATGTGAGGCAGAGGACAGATACGATATTGTAACGGATATACTTGTAAGATACAAAAATGTTAAGCGTATTTACGGATATAAGCTTGACACATACTGGAATAATATTTCAACAGTTGATGCTTATTTTAAGACAAACATGGATTTCCTTAAACCGGGTGTAAGGGATTATTTCTTCAAACAGTATCCGGATGTATATTCAAAAGTGGATGATCTTCCGCCGGCAAAATATAATCCGGGTTCAGCGGTAAGAAACAGTCTTATAAGCAGCGGATGTATTATAAATGGTGTGGTTGAGAATTCAGTATTGTTTAAGAAAGCATATATAGGAAATAACTGTACAATAAAGAATTCAATTATTTTGAACAATGTATATATAGGAGATAATACATACATTGAGAACTGTATAGTGGAAAGTCACGATACTATCAGAGCTAACAGTACTCACATAGGTTCAAATGGTGAGATTAAGATTGTTGTGGAGAAGAACGATCGTTTTAGCCTGTAACGTATATATATAATGTATCAGGAAGGGGATTTTACAATGGAGATAACTGACATAAGAGTGAGAAAAATTACTCATGACGGCAAGATGAAAGCGGTGATTTCCATCACGCTTGATAATGAATTTGTTGTACACGACATCAAAGTTATCGAAGGTGAAAAAGGATTATTTATCGCTATGCCAAGCAGAAGAGCGGCAGATGGGCAGTATAGAGATATTGCACATCCTATAAATTCAGACACACGCACCAAAATTCAGGATCTTATACTTGAAGAGTATAAGAAAGCTGTTGATTTGGAGGGCGAAATAAGTTAAGATTGTAAATAAGTTTTAATGATAAAATAAAGCTATCGCAGAAATGCGGTGGCTTTGTTTTTCGGATACAAAGTGTATGCGGATATGTGGAATGGAGTAAAGTGTGAAAAATATGCTCGATAGCATATTTTTCACACGGCTAATTGTGTCGTAGACGCCACAATTAGCTTTTTATCGCAGAGCAAAATCCATGATTTTGCTCGCGATTCCTCCGACGCAAAGCGTCTACGGAATGGAGAAAATATGTACATTATAGCAGGACTTGGAAACCCATCAGCTAAGTATAAGGGAACAAGGCATAATATGGGATTTGATGTAATAGATAATATAGCAGACAGGAATAATATATCTGTAGATACAAAAAAATTTAAGGGAGTATGCGGAAGTGGTGTGATACAGGGGCAGAAGGTGCTTCTTTTAAAGCCGGAGACATTTATGAATCTCAGCGGTGAGTCGGTGAGGGCAGCAGTTGATTTTTATAAAATAAATCCGGAGGATGAGCTTATAGTAATATATGATGATATAAGTCTTGAACCGGGCAGATTGAGACTGAGGGCTAAGGGAAGTGCAGGCGGTCACAATGGAATAAAAAATATCATTGCACATCTTGGAACCGAAAAGTTTAAGAGAATAAAGGTCGGTGTTGGTGAAAAACCGGTTGGTATGGATCTTGCCGATTATGTGCTCGGACGATTTGGAAAGATAGAGAGAATAACAGTGGATAAGGGTATAGATGATGCTGCAAGGGCAGTAGAGGTGATTCTTGCCGAGGGAATAGATAAGGCTATGAATATGTTTAATTGATGAAAGGCATGGGACAGGTATGCAGGCATTATTGGAACCATTAAAAGAATATACTGAATATCGGGACATTTTATACAATATAGAAAAGGATAAATTCCCGCTGCATGTGTCGGGATGTATGGACTCACAATTTATACATTTTATAAACAGTCTGAAAAAGGACAGTGGATTTAAAAATCAGATTATTGTCACATATGATGAGCAGAGAGCGAAAAGCATGGCGGAAGATTATCGGATGTATGACAGAAATGTTATGTATTATCCGGCGAAGGATTTAATGTTTTTCAGTGCTGATATACATGGAAATCTTATTTTGCAGGAGAGATTGCATTTTATAAAAAGATTTCTTGAGGGTGAAAATATAACTCTCATAACGACGATAGACGGTCTGTCAGACAGGCAGCTTCCGCTTAATGAATTTAAGAATAATATTCTTGAATTCAGTGTCGGTGATGTGATAGATATGGAGAAAATCCGCAAGCAGCTTGTAAAAATGGGATATCAGAGAACCGGTCAGGTAGACATGACCGGTCAGTTTGCCGTGCGCGGAAGTATTATAGATATATTCCCGCTTACCGATGAAGTACCTGTCAGAATAGATTTCTGGGGAGATGAAGTGGATTCTGTCAAGTCGTTTGATGTGGAAAGCCAGCGTTCAGTGGAGAACTTTGAGAGTATAAAGATATATCCAGCATCTGAGTACATGATAGATGAAGATGACCTTGAGAGGGGAATACAAAAGATAAAAAATGAGTGTGACACTTACGAGAAAAAGCTGAGAAAGCAGATGAAAACAGAAGAGGCGCACAGAATACGAAGTATAGTTGATGAATTTGTTGAACAGTTTACGGAATATGGCGGTCAGGGGGCGATAGACAGTTTTATTACCTACATGAGCGACAAAACCGTTTCGGTTATTGAATATTTTAATAAAGAAGATACGATGATTATTCTCGATGAGCCGGCACGAATTGATGAAAAATGTAAGGCAACATGGAAGGAATTTTCGGAAAATATTATTCACAGACTGGAAAAAGGATATGTACTTCCGGGACAGACAGACATTTTAATTCCTTATAAGGACATACTTGCGACGATATGGAAGAATAATACGGTAGTTATGACTACGCTTGAGCAGAATATAAAGGAAATAGGTGACGAACAGAATTTCCATGTTGACGCAAGAAATGTAAGTTCGTATAACAATAATTTTGAACTGCTCATAAAGGATTTAAAGGATTACAAGAAAAAGGGATACCGTGTGGTTATACTTACGGCATCTAAAACGAGAGCAGCAAGACTGGCTGATGACATAAGAGGATATGATATAGAAGCATTTTCAACGGATGATGAATCGAGAGTTCTTAAATCAGGGGAAATACTCGTAACAGCGGGAAATGTTCATAAAGGTTTTGAATATCCGTTTTTAAAATTTGCGGTTATAACAGAAACTGATATATTTGGAAAAGAAAAGAAACGTAGAAAAAAGAAAAAGACGAATTATTCCGGTGAGAAAATCCAGAATTTTACCGACCTTAATATAGGAGATTATGTGGTTCATGAAAATCATGGACTCGGAATATACCGTGGTATCGAGAAAATAGAAGTTGATAAGATTGCGAAAGACTATATAAAAATTGAATATGCTGCCGGAGGTAATCTGTATATTCTGGCAACCCAGCTTGATATGATACAGAAATATTCGGGAGCGGATGCAAGAAAACCAAAGCTTAACAAACTGGGAACCCAGGAGTGGAACAAGACCAAGACGAGAGTGCGCGGTGCGGTAAAGGATATGGCGGCAGAACTGGTGAAACTGTATGCTGCAAGACAGGAAAAGGAAGGCTATGTATACGGTCCCGATACCGTATGGCAGAGTGAGTTTGAGGAAATGTTTCCTTATGATGAGACGGATGACCAGCTTACAGCCATTGAAGATACGAAGAAAGATATGGAAAGTCCGCGTATAATGGACAGACTTATATGTGGCGATGTGGGTTACGGAAAAACTGAGGTGGCTATAAGAGCAGCATTTAAGGCAGTTCAGGATGGAAAGCAGGTGGCATTCCTTGTTCCGACGACCATTCTTGCACAACAGCATTATAATACATTTGCTTCGAGAATGAAGGATTTTGCGGTAAATGTGGATATGATGTCGAGATTCAGAACAGCAGCACAGCAGAAGAAAACCATCGAGCAGTTAAAGAACGGCATGGTGGACATAGTTATAGGAACCCACAGAATATTGTCAAAGGACGTACAGTTTAAAGATCTGGGACTTCTGATAATAGATGAGGAACAGCGTTTCGGAGTGGCACACAAGGAGAAGATAAAACAGTTAAAGAATAATATTGATGTGCTGACGCTGTCTGCTACACCTATTCCGAGAACTCTTCATATGAGTCTGGTGGGCATTAGGGATATGAGTGTGCTTGAAGAACCGCCTGTGGACAGACTTCCGATTCAGACATATATTATGGAGTATGATGATGAGATGATAAGAGAAGCCATAAACAGGGAGCTTGCAAGAAACGGACAGGTGTACTATGTGTACAACAGGGTAAATAATATTGATGAGGTTGCAGCGCATATATCTAAGCTTGTTCCGGATGCAAATGTTGCATTCGCACATGGGCAGATGAGTGAGAGAACCTTAGAAAAGATAATGCTTGAATTTATAGAAGGCGAAATAGACGTACTGGTGTCAACTACCATTATAGAGACAGGTCTTGATATATCAAATGTAAACACCATGATAATACATGATGCGGATAAT
Source organism: uncultured Lachnospiraceae bacterium (assembly GCA_902763335.1). GTDB lineage: Bacteria > Bacillota > Clostridia > Lachnospirales > Lachnospiraceae > UBA2821. The sequence goes on from CACWRR010000020.1 coordinate 31,718, forward strand.
ATGGGGCTGTCTCAGCTCTACCAGCTCCGTGGACGTGTAGGACGTTCTAACCGCACATCATATGCTTTCCTTATGTACAGGAGAAATAAGGTATTGAGGGAAGTTGCCGAGAAGAGATTGAAAGCCATCAGGGAATTTACGGAGCTTGGTTCGGGAATAAAGATTGCCATGAAAGATTTGGAAATACGTGGAGCCGGAAATGTGCTTGGTGCTGAGCAGCATGGGCATATGGAAGCAGTCGGATACGACCTGTACTGTAAAATGTTGAATGAGGCAGTTCAGATGTACAAGGGAATAAAGAAACATGAAGAATTTGAGACTACTATAGACTTAAATGTGGATGCATTTATTCCGCCGGCATATATTAAAAATGAATTTCAGAAGCTTAATATATACAAACGTATAGCAGGAATAGAAACCGAGGAAGAATGTGAAGACATGCAGGATGAGCTGATGGACAGATATGGGGATATGCCAAAAGCAGTGTTAAATCTACTGGCAGTAGCACTTATGAAATCGGAGGCACACAGAGCATTCATAACAGACGTGACTGCAAATGGAAAAACGCTAAAACTTGCCATGTTAAAAGATGCGGAAGTAGATGTAAGCAGGATAGGAGATCTGCTTGAAACATTCAAACCGAGACTGAAATTCATACCCGGAGAAATACCGGTATTTGAATACAAAATGGATGAGGAAATACGTGATGTAGAAAAATTCAGAGGTGTATTTGCAGAAGTGGTAGGTGGAATACAGGGACTTATAAAGTAGGGATTTGTGAAACTTTTTTATAAAGAATAACGATGTGTAAAAATCACAGGCTACAACGCCGACACGTTTGCACTATCTTCGGCTGGCAGCGGTACATAGGCGGCTGCATAGAAATGCACCCGCCAAGTGCCGGCCGCCTCAGAATGTCGCTTATGCAGCCTGTGATTTTATACACATAACTTATTAAAAATGATTTCACAAATGCCCTATGAAAAGTTGTTGAGAAATAGAAAATGTTATTGTGAAAGGCAATAAAGCATGGTATAATATAAGAAATGCTAATTCCGTTAAAAAATATGACGAAATTATACGATTTGTTGCATTTCGTGCTGTTAAACCTCCTTTTGGTTGTGGTGACGAAATTTGCCTATATTTTATGTTATTATAAATAAAATTTGAAAGCAGATTTAATATCATACAAAGGGAGAAGAGGTATAATAAAATGAAAAAAAGATTGTTAAGTATCTTATTGATTACAGCTATTGGGATATTACCAGCTAATAGTGTCAAGGCTGATGAAACTGTTACAGTAACGAATGATGAGTTGGCGGAATATAGTAATTTGGATAAAACAAGTAGAACTGTGTCTGGCTCTAGTATTGATGATAAGTGGTATTATAATACAGGAGAGTCGTTGCCTAGAAGACCGGATTACACTAGATATAATCTTTTGAATAGTGTTGAAATGGGAGATATAATATATGAAAAAAATGGTTTTGGAGGATTAACAGGGCATATCGCGATAGTTGAGGGAATACAATATGATTCAAGTAAAAATATGAAATATGTAAGAATTGTAGAAGCCATAAAAAGTGGAGTATGTAGAAGTGTTTTTAGATGATGATAGGGTAGGGTTGATTGGAAAGATGCATATGTTTATAGAGTAAAAGATTCAAGTTTTGATCAGCAAATGGCGGCTGTAAATTTTTGTATTGGTCAGATTGGGAAAAAATATAAACTTGATTTAACTAATAGGGGAATAGATGAAAATCAGAAATCATGGTATTGTTCAAGGCTTGTATGGGCGGCATATAAAAATCAGGGTATTGATATTGAGACTACAGGAAGTATTAATGAGCCGGGGATAACTCCGAGAGACATAATGAGGTCGTCAAAGGTGCAAAATATAAGATTTACTTTTAAATAATTATAATGTTATTTTTATGGGGAATACAATATGATTCAAGTAAAAATATGAAATATGTAAGAATTGTAGAAGCCATAAAAAGTGGAGTATGTAGAAGTGTTTTTAGATGATGATAGGG
>CACWRR010000021.1 GCA_902763335.1 uncultured Lachnospiraceae bacterium
GTGGGAGCCGGTGATTCTTCAGACGCAGTTAGCAGGTATGCAGTTGTGGTAGAAATGACAAAATCTGCTGCTAAAAAAATCAATGTAAAAAATGTGAAGATAAAATTGAGTAATAATACGGCATATATGCCTATTGGCTAGAAAGTTTATTTGATATGATATTCTATTTAATACTAAAATCACTTAATAAAGTGTTGCAATATTGCACTTGGTATGTTATATTAAGTATATAGCTATATATTTTATGTTGCGGCAATGACGGAAGGAGTGCAGGAAATAATGGGAGGACAGGTACTAGATTATGAAGCAAAAAGAATATTGAACAGAGGGAAAGAGCTTGGAAAAGAGGCTGGAATAGAGCTTGGAAAAAAGCTTGGGGAAGAGACAGGAATAGAACTTGGAAAAAAGCTTGGAGAAGAAACCGGGAGAAGGCAGGAACAAGAGGCAATAGTTAAGAGAATGATTTTAAGTGGGATGGAAATTTCTGTTATTATGAATCTGAGTATGATGACAGAAGAACAGATAGAGGAATTGAAAAACAGTTTGGACTGATATAAGTTAATTGAAAAATATTGATTGTTAAATCGGGTATGTGTATGCATACCCGATTACTTTTATCAAAGGAAAATTATAAGTATAAATAAAAAGTTAAATATGTCAGGATTTGACCATTTATGCAAAAAAACGACCAGTTATGCAACTTATATTGATTTTATTTGGTCATAATGATAGTATTCGCTTATTAAGCAATTACAAAAAGGAAGGATAAATATATGAAAAGTACAATAAAGCATATAATACATATACTGCCAATTATAATAGCTGCAATTCTATTATATGGAGCTGTAACGGGGAAGATAACTAAAATAATAAGCTATACAAAAAATGTTACAAAAGATAAATCAGATGATATAACGGAGGAAGAGACAGTATCTCTTCCTCCGGGTAAAATCAATCTTATAGATAACTTCAGATGGACAAGTAAACCAATGGTTGATGAATATGATCCTGATAACAGACAGAAGTTTCAAGTATACGGAGAGACAGTCATGGAGGGAGAATGGAATAAAAAGTGTGAAAAAGAATTGGAGAAATATAGGGAAAATATAGATTTGCCAAAGGAGAAGCAGGGGTATGTTTTTAATACTGATATAGTAAAAAACATAGGTGAAGAATTTGAACTGATCAAATCAAAGAGGAAAGTAACAATTACTAATGTCACGGTTAATGAGGTAGTTGATGAAAAATATCTTGATAAAGAAAAGCTTTTGGTGGATTTTGACGAATTTAAAGGATTTCTTAATGAAGATGGCAGATTTTCCGGATGTAATATTAGGTGGTTTGAGAATAATAAGAAAAAGAATAAGGAAAATGATGTCAAATTATATTGGGTTGTTGCAGATATAAATGTTAAAGCAGAAAGTGAATGGGTAGATTGCAGTGATATTGTACCATCATTAGAATATTTGTATAAAGATGACGATGTAATGAGGCTGGCTGATAAAAGTTATATGATGGAGGGAGAATGGGAAAATCAGATAGGAGAGGATAGCGGTGTGGTATATGTTGACCTGGGATTATATGATTTTTCAGATATAAATCAGAGAATATTGGGATATCCGATGAGGAAGGGGGATCAAGTTACATTTCAGGCAGCGTATGTAATACCTGAAGAAATGCTTGATTATGCATATCTGTGGTATGAATGTCCGGATGGCGGAAATGAGGAAAATGTTCATGTGGATGATTATTATACTAATATATATGATGTGCTGGTTAAGGTGAAGTAATATATTGAAAGGTACGGTTGTAGCGGTGAAAAAAATTATAAGATTTGAGATTAAAAGAGGAATGAACAGTCTGGGGATGAAGGTGGCATTTCTGGGAGCATGTATATATATGATTATACAGAATATATATCCGGCTATATATGCAAAGATTTTGACATCGGAGGAGTACGCACGTAAGCTGGGAGAAAATATATATACATCTGGATGGTATCCTGCATCAGGTGATTTGCAGGGAGTATACTATTATTTCTATTTTTACGGAATTATAGTAGCCTTACCATTTGGGATATCTTATTGTATGGATAAAAGAAGTGGCTTTGTTAAGAATATATGTAACAGGATACCAAAAGGAAAATATCTTTTGTCAAAGTATATATCGGTATTTGTGACAGGCGGTATTGTCTCAGCTTTACCGATAACACTTGATTTTTTAGTAATGAGGCTTATAGAACCTTATGACACTATAGATTTGACTGCATATAAATGTGCATTGAATTCTATTACTAAATGGGGAAGTTTTATTATTGATCATATGTATATTTCAGCTTTACTGATATGTTGTGTATGGTTTGTATTTGGTGGAGCGTTTGCTACACTGTCTCTTTTGGTATCGTCATTTACGGATAATTTATTCTTTGTACAGTTATTTCCGTTTTTCGTTATGATGTTTATATACTATATGCCACAAATTAATACATATATAAATTCAGGATGGATTCCTATGACATTTTTGAGAGTTTCATCAGATGGTTCACCATTACATGGAATTATTGTAAGTTTTGTGATAGCAGCTATTTCTTTTACGATATTTTATTTTCGTGAGCGAAAAAGAGATATTTTATAGAGGGAGGCATTTAAATGAGAATAATAAAGAAACATAAATATATAGCCGGTATTATAGGATTTGCAGTGCTGTATGTGTGCCTGTATGCTATAAGATGCAGACAGGAGGAACCATTAAAGATAAATTACTATGATATGGATTCGACTATTGAAAATGGTGGAATTGAATATCATATAGAAGATGTTGATTTTTGTAGTGAAAATGAATTGTTAGAGAAGTATGATATAGATAAGAATGACCTTGGTAAACTGGATAGTGATGAGACGTTTATATATATTGTAGTGACCAAAAAAGTTACTAAGCTGCAGGAAGATTATAATGATTATATAAATATGGACTTTTATTACACTCATATATACAGTAAACATATGCTAATTGGTATGAGTAATTTTGCTACAGTGGAATTAAATAAAAATCTTGGTAAAAAGACGCTGGATGAGCTGGGCGTTGGGGAGAGTGAAACACTGTATCAGATATATGACATGGCAGCGGGAAATCATGAGAAAGAGCTGTGGGATAATTATGACAAACAGACATATTATTTTGAAATTACAGATAATGAATATCACAGATATGTGGACAGAATAAGGATATATAATTGAGGAAGGATGAAAATTCGTATGTATGTAGAATTGAAAGATATAAAGAAAACTATACATAAATCAGTAATATTAGAGGATATAAATCTCAGATTTGAAGGTGGAAAGGTATACGGATTCAAAGGAAAAAACGGATGTGGAAAAACAATGCTGATGCGTGTTATCTGTGGATTAATACGACCTGACGAGGGGATTGTTGATATAAATGGAGATATTCTCTGGAAAGATATAAGTTTTCCTAAGAGTGTTGGAACTCTTATAGAGAACCCGGCATTTCTGAGTGGTTATACCGGACTAAAAAATCTTGAGATACTTGCTGGAATAAAAGGAGAGACAGATATTGAAACCATAAAGGAAGCATTGGAGAAGGTTGGGCTTAATCCGGATGATAAGAGAAAATATCGCAAATATTCTTTAGGAATGAAGCAACGACTTGGTATAGCATGTGCATTTATGGAACATCCGGATTTGGTTATATTGGATGAACCGATAAATGCACTTGACGAACAGGGTGTGGTTCTTGTGCGGAGAATATTGGATGAACTGAAAAATGAAGGAAAAATAATTATTATAGCATGTCATGATGCAGATGAAATGAATTTACTTGCGGATGAGATAATATATCTGGAGAGTGGAAGAATAAAAAAGGTAAAGGATTAGTGAGTTGTTGTGATAGGAATTTGCAAATATGATTTAAAAGAGGGATTTAAGGCAATAAGGGTAAAATTAGTATTTTTTGTGGTGCTTATAACATGGATTAATTATGTTACGGGAAATACACTGAATATGCAGATGGGAGATATCAGCCGGAGAGCAACACTTATTGATTATATTGCATGTGTTATAGGAGGACCACGATATATTCCGAAGGGACAGATGAATTCTTATGTTATTCCTATATTGTGGTTAGCCATATATGTAGTTATAGCTTATACGGTAGGTTCATATCCTACACAGGATTTACGGGGATATGGACAACATATACTGATGCGTTCAGAAAAAAGGATTCACTGGTGGATTGGTAAATGTGTGTGGAATTCGGTAGTAGTAATTTTTATGTTTTGTGTGTTATATGGGATGACAGCAATAAATGCAATGTTGCATCATGCCAGAATGAGCCTGACACCTACGAAGGAGATTGTGGGTCTTGTGGCGTACACAAATCTGGAAAATGCAGGTAAAAATGAAGTGGCATTTGTACTGTTAGTAATGCCGGTTATGGTGACCCTTGCCCTTAGTATGTTACAGATGGCAATAGAACTTATAATCGTACCTATAGCCGGATTTTTTGTATCACAGAGTATAGTATTTTTATCAACAATGTATACTATACCGGTATTGTTTGTGAATTATGCAATTTTACCTCATAACGGTTTTTCAAGCGGAAGCAGTATACATACTTTGCATGGACCGATAGTTTGTATTCTGGTGTATGCCATTACTTTTATAATAGGAGCAGTAGATTTTGAAAGATGTGATATAAGATAAAAATTCACTTAATAAAAAGTTGCAACATAGCCACGAGTATGATATAGTAAATATATAGCTATATATTTTATGTTGCAACGAATAAATGAGTGGAAGGAGAAAAAAGATAGATACAGAATACACGGTAGCCACACCATATGATGATGTGTTCAGAACTATACTGACAGATTGTAGTGAATTAATTATTCCTATAGTTAATGAACTGTTTAGCGAGAATAAACCAGAGACAGGAAAAGTTATATTTGATGTAAATGAACATTTTATAGGTGAAAAAAGTGGAAAACAACATAAAAGAATTACAGATAGTTCTTTTGTAATAGTATCAAATAATGAAGAGAAGAAAAATATAAGTGAAGTAGTTCTAGGATTTTCTAAGAGAAGATATCATATAGAATGTGAAACAAATGCAGGAATAAAAATATTAAAAAGGGAATTTGAATATGATTCACAGATAGCATTACATAATGGAATTGTATCAGGAAATGAGCTGACAGTGAGTTATCCGGAATCTGCGGTAATGTTTCTGAGAAGTAAGAAAAATACACCTGAAAAATTGAATATAGTAATGGATACAGCGTCAGGAAAAGTGAATTATAATGTACATGTTATGAAGGTACAAAGCTATAGTTTTGAAGAAATTAAAGATAAAAAATTAATATTCTTATTGCCGTTCTATATATTTAGATTTGAAGAGAAATTTGAAAAATATAATAATGATGAACAGGAATTGTATAAATTAAAACAGGAATATCAAGAAATAAGAGAATATTTAGAAAATGAGGCTAAAACAGAACGAATTGATGAATACACAAAATGTACAATAATAGACATGACAATAAAAGTGGTGAAAAACATAGCAGTAAAATATCCGAATATAACGAAAGGAGTGCAGGAAATAATGGGAGGACAGGTACTAGATTATGAAGCAAAAAGAATATTGAACAGAGGCAAAAAGCTTGGAGAAGAAACAGGGAGAAGGCAGGAACAAGAGGCAATAGTTAAGAGAATGATTTTAAGCGGGATGGAGACTTCGGTTATTATGGACCTGAGTATGATGACAGAAGAACAGATAGAGGAATTGAAAAACAGTTTGAATTAGTTCGAATAATGGAAAATGGTGAACTTAAAGAAATGCCGGCTACTTAGTGTAGCCGGTATTTTATAGTATATTTATTTTATTCCGGGATTTTCTGCCAGATATTTTTTATTGATAGATATTACTTTATCCATTGCGGCCTTTCCCGGAGCACCTATAGTAACACGTTTGTCAACGCATGTTTTTATACTTATGGCATCATATATATCATCTTCAAAGACAGGGCTGATTGCCTTGAATTCATCAAGTGACATGTCATCAAGTGCAATATTTTTATCTATGCAGTAGAGTACAAGCTGACCTACGATTCCATGTGCATCCCTGAACGGAACACCGTGATTTACAAGATAGTCAGCTGCATCGGTAGCATTTGTAAATCCGTGTTTTGCACTGTTTTCCATTACCTGATTATTGAATGTCATGGTTTTTATCATACCTGTGAATAAGCTTACACATCCTTTTACGGTATCAAATGCATCAAATGTAAGTTCTTTGTCTTCCTGCATGTCTTTGTTGTATGCAAGAGGGATGCCTTTCATAGTTGTGAGAATTGACATGAGAGCACCATATACACGGCCTGTTTTACCACGTACAAGCTCAGCTATGTCAGGATTTTTTTTCTGTGGCATAATGCTGCTTCCGGTACTGTAGGCATCGTCAATTTCAACAAATTTATATTCGTTAGAGTTCCAGATGATGATTTCTTCAGAGAAACGGCTGAGGTGCATCATGACTGTTGACAATGCACTGAGAAGCTCTATCACATAGTCTCTGTCGGCAACAGAATCCATGCTATTAAGGGTTGCACCATAGAAACTGAGTAATTCAGCAGTATATTCTCTGTCAAGAGGGTATGTAGTTCCGGCAAGTGCTCCTGAACCGAGAGGGCAGTAATTCATACGTTTGTATATGTCGGCAAGACGTTGTCTGTCACGTTTAAACATTTCAAAATAAGCTCCGATATGGTGTGCAAGAGTGATTGGCTGGGCTTTCTGAAGATGTGTAAATCCCGGCATAAATGTTTCTGTATTTTTTTCCATGATGTCAATTAATACATCAAGTAATTCTTTAATGAGTTCATCAATTTCAACAATCTCGTCTCTGGTATAGAGTTTCATGTCAAGAGCTACCTGATCATTTCTGCTTCGTCCGGTATGAAGTCTTTTTCCAGGCTCACCGATACGTTCTGTGAGAGTTGCCTCAACAAAACTGTGAATATCCTCGTATTCATCATCTATTACAAGAGTACCGTTATCTATATCACGGAGGATACCTTCAAGTCCGCCTATAATAGCAGTTTTGTCATCCTCGGAAAGTATTCCCTGTTTTGCAAGCATTTTTACATGCGCGATACTTCCGTTAATATCCTGTTTATAAAATTTCTGATCAAAAGAAATAGAAGCATTAAAATTGTTTACAAGCTGGTCTGTTTCTTTTGTAAAGCGTCCGCCCCATAACTTCATGTGTATTTCCACCTTTCTGTATTATGTGCTTTCGAAATTCAGAAACGTTATCTGATTCTTGTGTCAAAATGGTGTATAAAGATTTCGAAAGTACATTATTCTAATCAACCGCTTAATTATAACATGAAAACAGACATCTGCAAATAGTTTTGTGATGTCTGTTTCAGGTTATGATTTTGAAAATGAATTTATAATGAGTTCATTCAGTCTGCCGAGAGTTTCAGCAGATGCGTCGCTGTTTAGTTCCGGGTTTAGCATAACTGTGTGAAATGAACCGTATACCATGTAGTCGATGACAAGGAGAGCCTCAGTATTTTCACGGTATTCAGGAAATTTTTCAAATATTTTCTCACGGAATGAACGTTCAAGTTTATAGGAAAATTCTAATTTTCGGTCAAATGAAAAAATAATTTTTAAAAGCTGCCCCTGAGACATAAAAGCATTAAAAATATTTCTGTAACGCCCGGCAAGATTGTCTAGCGGTTCCTGTAAAAAATCCGTGGAAGACAGAATGGAATCAATAATTTCCTCTTCCATTTTGTCTGACAAATCATAAATATCCGTATAGTGTGAGTAAAATGTGGGCTTACTAATCATAGCCAGATCACATAGCTCTTTGACGGTAATCTTATTTAAGGGCTTTTTTGAACGGAGTTCAATAAATGCGTTATTTATGCTGCTTAAAGTCTTTTTTGTACGAAGATCCATGGTATTTATTCTCCTTTAGAGGGTATAATTCAGGTAACCTGCAAAAGTTGATTTACTATTTTAGAAATCAGTCAGATAAGTTACACATTAACAAATATGAATATAGATTACATGATAATAATGGTATATCATATACTCAGTCATAAGACAAGAAAATTATTTAACTATAGTAAAGAAAGTGCAGCGGCAAAGCGCCTGCGGAATGGAGAAGAATATGGATTTTTATGAATTTTATACAGGAAAAGAATTTGAGGCATATAAATATCTTGGTGCACATGTAAGTGATAATGGAACAACATTCAGAGTATTTGCACCACAGGCACGCAGAATAACGGTTATGGGAGATTTCAATAACTGGCAGGAAACTGAATTAAATAAGGTATATAACGGACAGTTCTGGGAGTGCAATATAGAGAATGCGAAGCCGGGAATGATATACAAATACAGAATATATAAATGTGACGGTTCTGTTAAGGATCATTGCGACCCATATGGATATGGAATGGAACTCAGACCAAAGTGGGGCTCAGTTATAGTTGATATGGATTCTTACAGATTTGATGATGAGTCATGGATGAAGAAGAGAAGTGACTGTAAGGATAAACCTTTGAATATATATGAAATGCACATGGGTTCATTTAAGAGAAAAGAGGGAGAAGAATGGCATTCATATGAACAGGTTGCAAAAGAACTTATACCGTATCTTAAAGAGTACGGATACAATTACGTTGAAGTTATGCCTATATCAGAACATCCATGTGATGAATCGTGGGGATATCAGAATACCGGATTTTATGCACCTACAAGCAGATATGGTAGGGCAGAGCAGTTGAAGAAATTTATTGATGAATGTCACAAAAACGACATAGGTGTTATTCTTGATTATGTGCCGGTGCATTTTGCGGTTGATGATTATGCACTTGCCAATTTTGACGGTACACATTTATATGAATATCCAAATAACAGTGTGGGAATAAGTGAATGGGGAAGCTGCAATTTCATACATTCAAGAGGAGAAGTGAGAAGCTTTTTACAGTCGGCTGCAAATTACTGGATTACGGAATATCATTTTGACGGTTTGAGGATGGATGCCATAAGCAGAATTATATACTGGCAGGGAGAGGAAAAAAGAGGAGTAAACGGTCAGGCTGTTGATTTCCTTAAAGAAATGAATGCATACCTGAAGGAAAAATATCCTACAATTATTCTTGCGGCAGAGGATTCCACAAGTTTTGAAAAGGTAACTACACCTGTGAAGGAAGGCGGACTTGGATTTGATTATAAGTGGGATATGGGATGGATGAACGACACACTTAATTATTTTGCGGAAGCACCGGAGAACAGAACAGAGAATTATCACAAACTCACATTTTCTATGATGTATTATCCGAATGAACATTATCTGTTACCTTTATCACATGACGAGGTTGTTCATGGCAAGAAGACCATTATAGATAAGATGAATGGTGAGTATGAAGACAAATTTTCGCAGGCAAGGGCATTTTATATGTATATGTATGCGCATCCGGGAAAGAAACTTAATTTTATGGGAAATGAAATAGCACAGTTTCGTGAGTGGGATGAGAAAAGAGAGCAGGATTGGGATATTCTTAAATATCCGATGCATGACGCATTTCATGAGTATATGAAAAAGCTTAACAATATATATGAGAATCATTCGGCACTTAGTGAGTTTGACTATAAGGAAGAAGGATTTTCGTGGATTGACTGTCATCAGGAGGAACGTTGCATATATGCAATAGAGAGAAGAAGTGGTGATGAAAGAATAGCAGTGTTTTTTAATTTCTCAAATAAAATGCAGGAAAATTATTCTGTAAAAATGTCAGGCTGCAAAGAACTGAAACTTATGCTTAACAGTGAGGCACAGGAATTTGGCGGAAATGATACGAGGGATATTGATGTTATAAAGACAGGAAGAGGTGGAAGAATAAGCCTTAATCTTATGCCTTATTCAGCAGTAATGTATGTAATAAAATAATGTAGTATATATAATTTAAGCCCCATATCAGTTAGATGACATGGGGCTTAATGCATGAGTTTAGATTTTATTTAGCTATGAGTTTCATTATTTCGTTACTTCTTGTTATGAATTTTGTCATTTCATCAGGTGAAAGCTGTTTGTGGCTTATCATTGCAAGGTCATAAAGCTGTTCGCAGATCATATTGGTATTTTCAGCGTCTCTGTTATCCATAACATATTTAACCAGAGCGTTGTTATAATTAAGGATAAGAGTTACGTTATTTCCGAACATATCCGTATTCATGCCCGACATAGAGTACATTTTCATCATTTCCTGCATACGTCTGTTCTGCTCTGACATAGTAACCATTGAAGAAATATTTTCATCTTTAAGTTTTTCAACTTTGACATCAAGATTTTCATTTCCAAGGGCCTTTTTGAATATATCTGTGAGGGCATCACAGTCAGCTTTGTATGCATCATCATCTTCTGAAACAGTTTCTTTAAATGTATCTGTAAGGTCAGAATCAATACTTAAGAAATGTACATTTTCATTTTTCTGTTCAAGCTGTGTTATAAATGGCTCGTCTATGCTGTGGGTAAGCAGTACGGCATCAATGCCTTCGTTTTTAAACATATTGATGTACTGGCTCTGCTGAATCTCGTCTGTGACATAAAATACAGTGTTTTCATGTTTTTCTTTATTCTCTTCAAGGCATTCCGGAAGAGTGAGATATTTGCCTTCCAGATTCTTGAACAGAATATAGTCAGACATTTTTTCACAGAATTTCTCATCTTTAAGGCAGCCGAATTTGATGAAAGGACTGATATCATCCCAGTATTTTTCGTAAGCTTCCTTATCTGTTTTACACATTCCGGATAACTTGTCAGCAACCTTCTTTGTTATATAGTCGGCAATCTTTTTGACAAATCCGTCATTCTGTAATGCACTTCTTGATACGTTAAGAGGTAAATCAGGGCAGTCGATAACACCTTTAAGTAACATGAGAAATTCAGGAATAACTTCTTTAATGTTATCTGCGATAAATACCTGATTGTTATAAAGCTTGATAGTTCCTTCAAGTGAATCATACTGTGTGTTTACCTTAGGGAAATATAAAATACCTTTGAGGTTAAACGGATAATCCATGTTGAGATGTATCCAGAATAAAGGCTCTTTATAATCATTAAATACTTTTCTGTAAAATTCTTTGTATTCCTCGTCTGTACATTCATTAGGATGTTTTGTCCAAAGTGGGGAAGGATCATTTACCGGTACAGGACGTCTTAAGATTTTTGCCTTCTTTGTGGCAGGTGAGACCTCAACAGTTTCTTTTGTACCGTCCTCATTTTCTTTTTCTTCAGTTTTAGCTTCCTCAACGATAGTCTCTATAACAGTATCCTTTTCTGTAACTTCGGATTCGTCTATAGTGTCATACTGAGGTTCTGCGTTAGGATTCTCAAGGTATATTTCAACCGGCATGAAAGAGCAGTATTTCTGAAGAACTTCTCTTGCACGGTATTCATTTGCAAATTCAAGGCTGTCTTCATTGAGGTAGAGAGTGATTTCGGTTCCCTGTACATGTCTGTCACCATCAGTCATGTCGAATTCAGTGCCACCGTCACATTCCCAGTGAACAGCAGTAGAACCTTCTTTATATGAAAGAGTATCGATAGTTACTTTGTCTGCAACCATAAATGCTGAATAAAAACCGAGACCGAAATGTCCGATAATCTGGTCTTCATTGGTTTTATCCTTGTACTGTTTAAGGAAAGCTTCTGCACCTGAAAATGCAATCTGGTTTATATATTCATTTACCTCATCAGCAGTCATTCCGATACCGTTATCGATAAATTTAAGGGTTTTATCTTCTGAGTTTGCAATAACTTTTACTTTAAATTCGTATCCGTCAGGAATTTCATACTCACCCATAAGGCTTAACTTTTTTAATTTTGTGATAGCATCACATCCGTTAGATACTAATTCTCTGTAAAAAATGTCATGGTCTGAATACAACCATTTTTTAATAATTGGGAAAATATTTTCACTGTTTATAGAAAGACTTCCATGTTTTTCTGCCATAATAAAACACTCCTTTTTTAATAAATTTCTACTTAGGCTTAATTTTAGTACGGCTATATGGAAATGTCAAGAAGAAATTAGCACTCGCTAAGCCAGAGTGCTAACAAAAGAAGAAACATACCTGTCAAATGCCTTTTCAGTGTCCTTGCTCATGTCAAAAATGTTCAGGAAAGTACCGGTAATACATGTGAGATTTCCGTTTTCGTAAACGACATTAAGATAAAGTCCTTCAATGTCAGAGAGAGGCATCTGTGAAGCTTCGGCTATGGATTCTGTTATATCTTCCGGCATCTTAAATACTATTTTGAATTTTAAAGGTGTGTTGTGTCCTTTTATAATCTGATAACAAAAAGGTTTTAAAGTTTCCCATGAAGAAATTTCTTTTTCGGTAATCGTTTCGTACTCGTCAGGACTGTAAAAGCTTTTATGTACATGTCCGTCGATGGTAAATGTATTATAAGTAGTTATAGAAACATCTGTTACATCAAAGCCATCAAAGCTGTCTTTAATAAGAAGATGTGACATAAATGTTTTTATATTAGTGATTTGTTCTGCAATCATTATAAGTCTCCGTTCATTAATATTTAATGAGTCAATTATATAAGTTTTTTTAAAAAAGTTCAATAAATACTTGTTGGTGGCATGCTACAAAAGTAGTATAATAAAGATAAGTAATTCTTAAGGCAGAATGTAGTGCGAAAGGAGAAATGTATGGAAAAACTAAAGCAAAAATTATTATCTGTGATTCTGGCAGTTGCGATGGTGATTTCAGGCATAACAGTACCGGAAAAAACTGCAAAGGCAGCGACATCGTCACAGCAGATTGATGTGTACTTTAAGTATACCGGACCAGAGGCAGGCTGGGGAGTAGTAGGATTATATCTTGCTGACAAAATGACGGTTACTAATGTTGACGGAACAGCCTCGGGAACAGTGAATGTAAAAAAGTTGAAAAAAGATATTCCCAAAATGCAAAAGAATGATGACGGGTGGTATTGTGCGAAGGTAAGTGCTGACAGGATTGATAAGCTTCAATTTGTATACCCGAAAAATGCAAGTACATATCTAGACAGTTCATATGAGATTGTCAGGGATATGATATATGTGAATTCTGCGACGGATAAAATATATTATGTCTATGACGGCAGTGACTTTACTGCGTACAATGATGAGGAGTGTACGGATAAGGTATATCCTTTGGGAGATGTTTACAGGGTACATTTTATAAATTCCGGAAACTGGGATGATGTCAGTATGGTTTATACAGGTAGACAGAATAAAACATCTTCAACGCCCAATGATGATGTGGATATTTTATCGAATTCAGACCATATATCAGATAAAACAATGAAAAAAGATAATAACGGATATTATTCATTTTACTTTAAGCCGGCAGATGTAAGGGCAAATTATTCGCTTGTGTTAAAGTCTGCAAATTCAGGTACTACATGTACTATTTCGGAAGATATTCTTTCATTTGACTCAAATGAATTCTGGATAGAACCTGTTGGAACGTCAGGAAAATATAAAATATATTATCCGCCGGAGAATATTTCGCTGCCTGCAGGTTATAGCGTTTCAGTAGGAAAAGAGAGTAGTGCTCCAAAAGTATCTACAACAACGGACAACGGATTTACCGGAGCAAACTGGTCAGTTGATGATGAAACCGTGGCTAAAGTGGATTCACAGACAGGTATGATTACAGGTTTAAAGGTTGGAACAACAATACTTAAAGCCGTTTCACGGACTGAATATGATGATGAAGTGTATGCACAGACTACTCTTAATGTCACACCTGTTATGGTGTCTAAGATAAATATAAGTGCTCCTGTAACAAATCTGAAAATCGGTCAGGAAATGAAAATATCAGCAACTGTTACACCGGATGACGCGGAAAATAAGGAATTAGAGTGGGTGAGCTCTAACTCTAATTTAAAGATTTCAGATGATGGTGTTGTGAGTGCGGATACAACCTGTGATTCTACGGTATACGCGAGGGCAAAAGATGGCTCCGGAGTGGAGAGTAATAAAATCGTTATAAAAGTGCAGGGAACATATACTAAGACGGTAAAGGTTGATGAAGTAAAATTTGAAAAAACAACCATGTCAATGTATACGGGCGAGGAGCAGACCATAGAGGCAGCTGTCTTACCTGCCAATGCAGATTATACAAATCTTGAATATCATTCATCGGATGAAAGTGTTGTCAGTGTAAATGGAAACAAGATAACGGCACTTAAGCCCGGAAATGCAAAGATAACGGTTACGCTTGACAATAAATCAGATAACTGTGTGCTCGGAACCTGTGATATAACTGTAGATAATGCATTTATATTAAGAGGTGATGGTTTAGATGACGGAACCGGTACGAATTATACGTTCAAATACACAGATGAAAATACGATGGAAATGATATCTAAATTGAAACTTAAAAAGGGATTGCATACATATACCTGCGAGACAGATGATGGAAGAAAGGTGGCAAACGGTAGGGAGTATACTATATATGTAAATAGTGCTACAGAGGCAACTGTGACTGTAACATTTAATAATACTCCTGAAGATGAGAGTGCCGTTATGAGTTTTAAAGGTACAAATGATGAAGATATAACTACTCAGATACCGGAAGTCAGGGAAAGATATACGGTAGTCGGAGATGTACTTAACGGATGGAACTGGGATGGATTTGACAGTGACATGCATATGGTGAAAAATGAGACTACAGGACTTTATGAGTACACATGGACAGGACTTGAGGCTGGCAAAAAATATCTTTTCAAGATAGCAAAGGATGCAGAGCGTTTTGGTTCATATTACGAGATTGGCAGTGGAAATGCTGATGAGGGTGATTATTTTACAGTTACTACAGAATATGCATCTTCACTTTATATAACATACAATCCTGAAACAAATGAAGTAAAATACAGGCTGAAGGTATCAGTTGGAGGTATATCCTGCACATTTGCAGGTATTCAGATTGAGACCGGAGAAGTAAGGGAAATCAGCTACTCTATATATCCGAAAACAGCAGAGAATACCAATGTAAAATTTGAAAGTGATGATACGTCTGTAGTTACAGTGGATGAAGCCGGTGTTGTAGTTGGAATAAATCCGGGAACAGCAAATGTAACACTCACAACTGAGGACGGAGGATTTAAGGATGTATGTGAAGTACTTGTTGTTAAAGCTGCTGTATCGAGAGTTTCACTGGACGCAACATCAAAGAATATCAGTGTAGGTGAAAGTGCAACACTGACGGCAAAAATCCTGCCACAGAATGCTTACAATAAAAACTGCACATGGACATCAGATGATGAAAATGTTGTTACCGTAAAGGACGGTGTCATAACCGGTATATCGGCCGGAAGTGCAAAGGTAACAGTTACTACGGAAGACGGAAATAAATCTGCATCCTGCAATGTAGTGGTATCGGATGTTGCGGTGAGTGGTATCAGTATAAGTCAGAGTGAAATATATATGATAGAAGGCAATACCCAGAGTCTCACGGCAGAGGTAGTACCGGCAAATGCAACTGATAAGAGAATAACCTGGTCATCAGATGATAAGAATATAGCCACGGTAAATGATGGCATTGTAAAGGCAACAGGTCAGGGTACTACAAAGATAAGGGCAGTTTCTGCTGATGGAGGATACGAGGCAGTATGTGTGGTAAATGTTTCGGCAAAGACAGAAGCAATAACAGGAATCGAGATAAGTAAAAGTGAACTTACAATGGATGTGGGAGATACATATTTGCTTACATATAAAGTAAGACCGGAGGATGCCAACAATCTGACAGAGGAAGTCTGGGAGTCAGAAGATACAGATGTGGTAACAGTTGATGGCGGAAAGGTAAAGGCTGTAGGTCCGGGAACGACATATGTGTCAGTAAAGGTTAACGGAAAATTTACGGCAAAATGTAAAATAAGTGTAAACACACCGTTAATAAATGTTACAGATGTAGTATTGTCAGTGGCATCTCTTACACTTTCAGAGGGAAGCAGCAGAAAAATATCTGCACAGATTGTGCCGGTAAATGCAACAGATAAGACAGTTATATGGTCTTCTGATAATGAAAAAGTGGCAACGGTAGAAGATGGTATGATAACTGCAATATCAAAAGGTGAAGCAAAGATTACCGTTAAAACCCGGGATGGAAAAAAGACTGATACAATGACTGTAATTGTTGAGGAGAATACAAAACCAACCACAACAACAGAGCCGGAGGAGTCAACAGAAGACAAGACAACAGAACCGACAGGACCAACGAAGGATAATACAACAGAGCCGACAGAACCAACGAAGGATAATACAACAGAGCCGACAGAACCAACGAAGGATAATACAACAGAACCGACAGAACCAACGGAGGATAATACAACAGAGCCGACAGAACCAACGGAGGATAATACAACAGAACCGACAGAACCAACGGAGGATAATACAACAGAGCCGACAGAACCAACGAAGGATAATACAACAGAACCGACAGAACCAACGGAGGATAATGCAACAGAGCCGACAGAACCAGCGAAGGATAATACAACAGAGCCGGAGGAGACAACGACCCGCAAGCCGACAACAGAACCAACGGAGGACAAGACAACAGAACCGACAGAACCAACGAAGGATAACACGACAGAGCCGGAGGAGATAACGACCGACAAGCCGACAACAAAACCAACGGAGGACAAGACAACAACTCCGACAGAGCAAACGAAAGATAACACAACAGGGCCGGAAGAGACAACAACGGATAGGGAGACAACAACTTCGTCAGAGGATAAGACAACAGAACCGGCGGAGACAACAACAGACAAGGCATCAACAGAACCAACGGAGGATAAAACAACAGCTACACCTACAACAGACAAGCCTACAGTGACACCTACAGAGGAGCCTACTACATCAAAACCTGTTACAAATAAAGTGAAGGTTACATATATAGCTAATGGTGGAAAGGCAGGGACAAAGTCAAAAACAGTAACATATAAAAAGGCATATGGAAAGCTGACTGCTGCAAAGAGAATGGGATATACATTTAAAGGATGGTATACGAAAAGAAGTGGTGGAAGTAAAGTAACATCAAAAACAAAAGTAAAGAAAAAAGGTACGATAAAGCTTTATGCACACTGGCAGAAAGTAAAAGTGTCCAAGGTATCAAAGATAACAGTAAAAGCATCAAAGAAAAAAGTTACATTAAAATTAAAAAAGGTAACGGGTGCAAAGGGATATGAAATCACTTATTCCTTAAATGAGAATTTCAAATCCAAAAAGAAGATAACCATAACGAAGACAACTGTAAATATAAATAAGCTTAAGTCGGGTAAGAAGTATTACATAAAAGTAAGAGCATATAAAACAGATTCGGCTAAAAGTAAAGTATACAGTTCTTATTCAAAGGTTAAGAGTATTAAAGTAAAGTAATAAAGGAAAATAAGCGGGCGGCGTGTCAGATGATATGCCGCTTTCCTTTTGCTGTGGTAAAAACAACTTGATTTTTATGGTGATTTATATTATAATATCAAACGAAAAATGCTTCCGTGGCTCAGTTGGTAGAGCAACGCATTCGTAATGCGTGGGTCAGGGGTTCGAGTCCCCTCGGGAGCTTTATGAAAAGAGAAGAACAGGCTGTAGCTTAGATGTATGAAAACATCGTGGTTACAGCCTGTTTTAGCATCTTTTATTAATAAAAAAGTGAAATAAATAAAAAAAGTGGTTGCATTTTCATGAATCTATGGTATATTAATACAAGCGACGCAAACAAATGTCTTTGCGTGACGGACATGAAAAAATAGATATTGCTTTAGGCAGTAGAATGGAGGAAAAGATGAGTCAGAAATTAAGAGTAGGTATATTAGGTGCAACCGGAATGGTAGGTCAGAGATTTATTTCTTTGTTAGAGAATCACCCATGGTTCCAGGTAGTTACAGTGGCAGCAAGCCCACGTTCAGCAGGAAAGACATATGAAGAGGCTGTTGGCGGAAGATGGAAAATGACTACTCCTATGCCTGAAGAAGTTAAGAAACTTGTAGTATTAAATGTTAATGAAGTAGAAAAAGTAGCTGCAACTGTTGACTTTGTATTCAGTGCAGTTGATATGTCAAAGGACGAGATAAAGGCTATCGAGGAGGCATATGCTAAGACAGAGACTCCTGTAGTATCAAATAACAGTGCACACAGATGGACACCTGATGTGCCTATGGTAGTTCCTGAAATTAATCCGGAGCATTTTGAGGTTATCGAGCATCAGAAGAAACGTCTTGGAACAACAAGAGGATTTGTTGCAGTAAAACCAAACTGTTCAATTCAGAGTTATGCACCGGCACTTACAGCATGGAGAGAATTTGAACCTGTAGAAGTTGTGGCAACAACATATCAGGCTATATCAGGAGCAGGAAAAACATTTAAGGACTGGCCTGAAATGGAGGGAAACATTATTCCGTTTATCGGTGGAGAAGAGGAAAAGAGTGAGCAGGAGCCGTTAAGACTCTGGGGTAAAATTGAAGACGGTGTTATAAAGAAAGCAGAGCTTCCGGTTATTACAACACAGTGTATCCGTGTTCCTATCTTAAACGGACATACAGCAGCAGTTTTCGTTAAGTTTAATAAAAAGCCGACAAAAGAGCAGCTTATAGAGAAACTTGTAAACTTCAGCGGACTACCACAGGAGCTTGAACTTCCAAGCGCACCAAAGCAGTTCATTCAGTATCTTGAGGATGACAACCGTCCACAGGTACAGCTTGATGTTGATTATGAAAATGGAATGGGTGTTTCTATAGGAAGATTAAGAGAGGATAAAGTATACGATTACAAATTCGTAGGATTATCACATAACACAGTAAGAGGAGCCGCAGGTGGAGCAGTTCTTTGTGCTGAACTCTTAAAGGCAAAAGGATATATTCAGGCTAAATAATAAGATTTTATAGAGGAACTCTGTTAAGGCAGGGTTCCTTTTTCTTACTTGAATTAACTAAATATATCGTTTAAAATATATCTGATATTTAATAGAAAGGTTAAAGAATATATGATACTTGATGTGAAAAATCTGAGTCATGGTTTTGGAGACCGTGCAATATTTGATGATGTATCCTTCAGGCTTTTAAAAGGAGAACATATAGGGCTTATAGGAGCTAACGGAGAAGGTAAATCTACATTTTTGAATATAATCACCGGAAAAATTATGCCGGATGAAGGCAAGGTTGAGTGGGCGAAAAATGTAAGAGTGGGATACCTTGATCAGCATACAGTGCTTGAAGCCGGTATGACTATAGGGGATGTATTAAAATCAGCGTTTGATTATCTGTTTGGACTTGAAGAGCAGATGAATAAAATATGTGACAGCATGGGGGATGCTTCACCGGAAGAAATGGAGAAGATGCTCGAAGAACTTGGGACCATTCAGGATGTGCTGACGAATAATGATTTTTATATGATAGATGCTAAAGTTGAGGAGACAGCGAGAGCACTCGGACTTCTCGAACTGGGGCTTGACCATGATGTGACAGAGTTAAGTGGCGGACAGAGGACAAAGGTACTGCTTGCGAAACTTCTTCTTGAGAAACCGGATATACTGCTTCTTGATGAGCCTACGAATTATCTGGATGAAAACCATATTGAATGGCTTAAAAGATATCTTAATGATTATGAGAATGCATTTATTCTTATTTCACATGATATTCCGTTTTTAAACAGTGTTATAAATATAATCTATCATATGGAGAATCAGAAACTTGACAGATATGTAGGCGATTATGATAAGTTTAAAGAAGTGTATGAGATGAAAAAATCCCAGCTTGAGGCGGCATATAAGCGACAGCAGCAGGAGATAGATGACTTAAAAGATTTTGTTGCGAGAAATAAGGCAAGGGTGTCTACAAGAAACATGGCAATGTCAAGGCAGAAGAAACTTGACAAAATGGATGTTATAGAGCTGGCAAGAGAAAAGCCGAAGCCTGAATTTAATTTTAAGAATGCAAGAGCATCAGGAAAAATGGTTTTTGAAACACAGGACCTTGTTATCGGATATGACAGACCGCTGTCAAAAACTATCAACTTAAGAATGGAGAGAGGGGAAAAGATAGCGATAACAGGTACAAACGGAATAGGAAAGACCACATTTTTAAAGAGTGTGCTGGGAATTATACCGGCACTTGAAGGCAAAGCACATCTTGGTGACTATCTTTACAAGGGATATTTTGAACAGGAAATCAAAGCAGGAGATAATACATGTATAGAGGAAATATGGGAAGAATTTCCTTCATATACACAGTATGAGGTTCGTTCTGCACTGGCAAAATGCGGACTCACCACAAAACATATAGAGAGCAGAGTGAAAGTATTAAGTGGAGGCGAACAGGCAAAGGTACGTCTATGTAAACTGATAAATACGGAGACTAACATCCTTTTACTTGATGAGCCGACCAATCATCTTGATGTCGATGCAAAGGATGAATTAAAGAGAGCGTTAAAAGAATATAAGGGAGCCGTACTTTTAGTGTGCCATGAACCTGAATTTTATGACGGGCTGGTTGATAAGGTATGGAATCTTGAAGAATATTCATTATTAAGCGTTTAATTAGTATGGAAAATGTGATGAAATCATGTGCTCTCTGTCCGAGAATGTGCAGGGTTGACAGAAGTGAGAGGTACGGATTTTGTGGTTGTGGTGACAGGTTGAAGATTGCAAGGGCGGCACTTCATTTCTGGGAGGAGCCTTGTATAAGCGGAAGAGGAGGAAGCGGGGCAGTATTTTTCAGCGGATGTAACTTAAGATGTTGCTTTTGTCAGAATTATAACATTTCCAGTGAAGGATTCGGAAAAGAGATAACCGTTGAAAGACTTTCGGACATTTTCCTTGAATTACAGGAAAAGGGTGCGGAAAATATAAATCTTGTTACGCCTACACACTATGTTCCGTTTATAATAAAGGCACTTGATATGGTAAAACACAAATTGAATATACCAGTTGTATACAACTGTGGCGGATATGAGAATGTCGGCACTATAAAATCTTTAGACGGATATATTGACATATACATGCCGGATATAAAATATTACAGTGATGTGTATGCAAAAAAATATTCAAAGGCTGACAGATATTTTGAGTATGCATCAAGTGCCGTAAAAGTGATGACAGAGCAGACAGGGAAGATAGTACTTGACGGGAATGGTATAATGAAAAGAGGAGTTATAATAAGGCATATGGTCATGCCGGGATGCAGGAAAGATTCCATGAATATTATAAAATGGATAGGTAATAATCTTGACAGGGAAAGCTTCATTGTGAGCCTTATGAGTCAGTATACACCTGCATTTCACAGTGATGAGCATAAGGAGATAAACAGAAAAATCACCACATTTGAGTATGAATCAGTGGCAGAGTATTGTCTTGAACTCGGACTTGATAACGGATATGTTCAGGAGAGAACAAGTGCAGAAAAAGAGTATACACCACCATTTGATTTAGAAGGAGTAGAAAGGACGGATTAAGATGGAAATTAAAAATGCATGGACAAAGTATAGTGATAAAGAACTTGAGGAACTTGAAAGTCTCAATACAGCGTATAAGGAATTTTTAAATACGGGGAAAACGGAAAGAGAGTGTATAGAGGAGATAGTAAGACAGGCTAAGGAAGCCGGATATAAGAATCTCGATGACATTATAAAGAAAGATAAAAAGTTAAAGGCCGGAGATAAAGTATATTCTGTATGGATGAAGAAATCCATTGCAATGTTTATAATAGGTAAAAAGCCTATAGAAGAAGGAATGAATATACTTGGGGCACATATAGATTCACCGAGACTTGATATAAAACAGAATCCTTTATATGAAGATACAGAGCTTGCATACCTTGATACACATTATTATGGCGGTATTAAAAAGTATCAGTGGGTGACTTTACCGCTTGCCATACACGGAGTTGTGGTTAAAACTGACGGCGAGGTTATAAATATTGTTATAGGCGAGGATGAAAATGATCCTGTATTATTTATATCTGACCTGCTCATACATCTTGCACAGGAACAGATAGAGAAAAAGGCATCTAAGGTTATCGAGGGAGAGGACTTAAATGTTATTATCGGAAACCGACCTCTTAAAGGTGAGGAAAAAGATGCCGTTAAGAAACAGATATTAAAGCTGATAAAAGAAAAATATGGATTTGAGGAAGAAGATTTTCTTTCAG
This sequence comes from uncultured Lachnospiraceae bacterium, assembly GCA_902763335.1. GTDB lineage: Bacteria > Bacillota > Clostridia > Lachnospirales > Lachnospiraceae > UBA2821. The sequence goes on from CACWRR010000021.1 coordinate 22,240, forward strand.
CAGAGCTTGAAGTTGTACCGGCAGGAAAAGCTAGAGATGCAGGTATGGACAGAAGTATGATAATGGGATACGGTCAGGATGACAGAGTGTGTGCGTATACTTCGCTTGCTGCCATGCTTGAGTTTAAGAAAGTAAACCGCACAGCATGCTGCATACTTGTTGATAAAGAGGAAATCGGTAGTGTCGGTGCAACCGGAATGAAATCGCATTTCTTTGAAAATATGGTGGCGGAAGTGCTTGACAGAATGGGAGAATACAGTGAACTTAAACTCAGAAGAGTGCTTGCAAATTCAAGAATGCTTTCATCTGATGTAAGTGCAGCTTATGACCCGACATATGCCAGTGCATTTGAAAAGAAAAATGCTGCATATTTTGGAAAAGGAATTGTATTTAATAAGTTTACAGGTTCAAGAGGAAAATCAGGCTCAAATGATGCAAATGCAGAGTATGTTGCACTTGTAAGACATATAATGGAGAAACATGATGTAACATATCAGACGGCAGAGCTTGGAAAAGTAGACCTTGGTGGTGGCGGAACTATAGCATATATCCTTGCAACTTATGGAATGGATGTAATAGACAGCGGAGTGGCAGTACTTAATATGCATGCACCTTGGGAAGTGGTAAGCAAGGCAGATGTATATGAGACTAAAAAAGGCTATATGGCATTTTTAACTGAATAGAACAGACTAAAAAATGGTTGTCATGAAAATTGACAACCATTTTTTTATATAAGTTCTTTTAAGTTTGTACTGCATATATCTGATAAAAGATATGAGATATCACCATAGTCATATATACCGTTTTCGATGCAGTATCTGATGATAAGATCAGCTTCTGATGAATTCGTAAGGGCATGTCCGGCTGTTTTAAGTAAAGCCTTTGCCTCGGCAAAATTAAGCTTAAGTCCTAGACATACAGCAACGGCATCTCCTTTATTTATAGGGTGCGCTTCATCAAAATTTAGTACATCTTTGTCTAATTTGTAAGATGAAATGATATTGTTCAGATTTATTTTCTTTTCATCCAAATAAATCTGAACAATGTCAGCAAATGAAGTTGGATTGTTGTGTTCCTCATACCACTCACGGCATGCATCTCTTTCAGGATCGGTTTTAAGTGAAAGAGTATTATATTTATATCGTTCACTGGAACGTTCCCTTACAAAATGTACCTGAATAAATATTTTAACATCATTGACATACTCACTTCGTCTTCTGTTATTTTTTTTGTTTTTGAAATATGAAAACATTTTATTCCGGGACTCCTTTTATTGAATTTACTTATATAAGTATAGCACATTTTTTTGATTATGTGAACATTTATTGTCATAAAAGACGGTTTATGTTATACTCGGTATAATGTTATCGGATAATTATGAAAGGAAAAGTATTAAATGTCAGAAATAAATCAGGATAAAATCAGGAATTTTTGTATAATAGCACATATTGACCATGGAAAATCGACTCTTGCAGACAGGATTATTGAAAAGACAGGAACCCTTACAAACAGGGAGATGCAGAATCAGGTTCTTGACAATATGGAACTTGAAAGAGAGAGAGGAATTACCATTAAGTCACAGGCGGTCAGAATCGTTTATACGGCATCTGACGGGGAGGAGTATATATTTAATCTTATAGATACTCCGGGACATGTGGATTTCAATTATGAAGTGTCACGAAGCCTTGCGGCATGTGACGGTGCGATACTGGTAGTGGATGCGGCACAGGGAGTGGAAGCACAGACTCTTGCAAATGTATATCTTGCATTGGACCACGAGCTTGATGTACTTCCGGTTATCAATAAGATAGATTTGCCGAGCGCTGATCCGCAGAGAGTAATAGATGAGATTGAAGATGTAATAGGTATAGAGGCACATGATGCTCCGCTTATCTCTGCCAAAAACGGAATAAATATAGAAGAAGTGCTTGAGCAGATAGTTAAGAAGATACCGGCACCGGTGGGAAATGCTGCTGATCCTCTTCAGGCACTTATATTTGACAGTATGTATGATCCGTACAAGGGGGTTATCGTATTTTGCCGTATAAAGAATGGTACGGTGCGTCCGGGAACCAGAATTAAAATGATGGCTACAGGTGCAGTGGAGACTGTAGTGGAGGTCGGATATTTCGGCGCAGGAAGATTTATTGCCTGTGATGAACTGACGGCAGGTATGGTAGGATATGTTACTGCAAGTATAAAAAATGTAAAAGACACAACAGTTGGTGATACGATAACTGATGCTGACAGACCTTGTGCAGAGGCACTTCCGGGATATAAAAAGGTAAATCCGATGGTATACTGCGGACTTTATCCGGCAGACAGTGCGAAGTATGAAGATTTAAGAGATGCACTTGAGAAACTGCAGCTTAATGATGCATCACTTTATTTTGAACCGGAGACATCCATTGCCCTTGGATTCGGTTTCAGATGTGGATTCTTGGGACTGCTGCATCTTGAAATAATACAGGAGAGACTTGAAAGAGAGTATAATTTAGACCTTGTTACAACAGCACCGGGAGTTATCTACAAGGTATATAAGACGGATGGAACAATGATAGAACTTACAAATCCATCAAATCTTCCTGATCCTTCTGAGATAGATTATATGGAAGAACCGGTTGTAAATGCCGAGGTTATGGTGACAACAGAATTTATCGGACCGATAATGGAACTGTGTCAGGAAAGACGTGGAAAATATCTTGGAATGGAGTATATAGAGGCTTCAAGAGCATTACTTAAATACGAACTTCCGTTAAATGAGATAATATATGATTTCTTTGATGCACTTAAATCAAGATCAAGGGGATATGCTTCATTTGATTATGAGATGAAGGGATATGAGCCGTCAAATCTTGTTAAACTTGATATTCTGATTAATAAAGAAGAGGTTGATGCCCTGTCATTTATCGTATTCTCAGACAGTGCATATGAGCGTGGCAGAAAAATGTGTGAGAAACTTAAAAAAGAGATACCGAGACAGCTTTTTGAGATACCTATTCAGGCAGCAGTCGGAAGCAAGGTAATTGCCAGAGAAACTGTAAAAGCCATGAGAAAGGACGTTCTTGCAAAATGTTATGGCGGAGATATTTCCAGAAAGAAGAAACTGTTAGAGAAACAGAAGGAAGGAAAGAAGAGGATGCGTCAGGTAGGAAATGTTGAGATACCACAGGCAGCCTTTATGAGCGTGTTGAAATTAGATGAAGACTGATAAAATAGAGCTTTATATTCATATACCGTTCTGCGTCTGTAAATGCAGGTATTGTGATTTCCTTTCATTTTCTTCGGATGATGATACTGTCAGAAAATATACGGATGCACTGATAAGAGAGATATCTTCAAAGAAAAACAAAGAAAATATTACCGATACCATATTTATCGGCGGTGGAACACCGTCTCTGTTAGATGTTAAGTATATAAAAGAAATATTTGATTCACTATATGATGATTTTAATATTTCGGATGATGCCGAGATTACAATAGAAGCCAATCCCGGAACGATAACTAAGGAAAAGGCAAAGGCATATGCCGAGCTTGGAATAAACAGGGTAAGTATGGGGCTGCAGTCCGCAGATAATGAGGTACTTAAAAAGCTTGGAAGAATACATGATTTTAACCAGTTTCTTGAAAGCTACGACATACTGAGAAATGAAGGTATGTCAAATATAAATGTTGATATTATGAGCGGACTTCCGGGGCAGAGTGTTGCTAAATATGAGGAGACACTATATAAGGTGTGTGACGTGAATCCGGAACATATATCTGCATATAGTCTCATAGTAGAAGAGGGGACTCCGTTCTATCAGATGTATAATCCGGTGGATGGCTTAAGAAGGGACGAGCTTCCTGATGAGGATTCAGAAAGAGAACAGTATTATATTACCCGTGATATTTTAAAAGATGCAGGGTACTTCAGGTATGAGATATCAAATTATTCAAAGCCGGGGTATGAGTGCCGCCACAATACCGGTTATTGGAGAGGTGTTCCGTATATAGGAATGGGACTCGGGGCATCATCATTGTGGAATGGCACAAGATATAATAATACAGGAGATATGTCTGAATATATCCGGTGCTCAATGAAACCGGACAGTATTGCGGAGAATGTTCAAAAACTGACAGACACAGATAAGATGGAAGAATTTATGTTTTTGGGACTTCGCATGACAGAAGGAATTCAGATTAGTGAATTTTATGAAAAGTTTGGCGTGACGGTTAATGAAGTTTACGGTGAAGTCATAAAAAAATATTCTGACATGAAAATGCTCGAAATAAACGGTGAAAATATGAAACTTACAGATAAAGGCGTTGATGTAAGTAATATAATATTTGCGGATTTTATCCTGTAATATAAAGAAAAAAATCAAACATATGAAAAAAAGTGCTTGTTATTCCCGAAAAATATTATATAATTGAATTTATATCTTATTAGGGTGGGAAATAGTTTGCAGGGAAAGGCAGGATATTTATGAATAATGATTATATTGAGTATATGATTAAAAGGAAGACGAACGCTACAAGTATAGCAGCAAGAATCGGTTCCATACTGTTTGTTGTGGTGTGCGTTATGTTATATCCGATACTTAACTTTGTGGCATTCGGAATTTCAATAATTGCAGCATATCTGGTAAGATATACTTTTCAGTCTACCAACGTAGAGTATGAATACATTTATCTTGGCGGTGAATGCAGGATAGACAAGATAATGTCAAAGAGAAAAAGAAAGTCATGTACAAAGTTTGAGCTTGACAAGGTTGAGATTATAGCACCTGAAGGTCATGAATCCTTAAAGGGATATGTGAACAAGGACTGTGTATTAAAAAAATATGTATCCGGAGACAAAGATGCGAAAAGATACATCGTATATGAGAGAAGAGATGCAAATCTTGTTGAAATTATATTTGAGCCTAATGAAAAATTACTTAAGGCAATGCAGAACTACTCTCCAAGAAAGGTAATTATATAAATATTTATTTATACTAATTTGAAAATATTACAGAGAAAGCGAGGATGAAAGAAATGGGAAAAATTGTTGGTGAAGGAATAACATTTGATGATGTGCTTTTAGTACCGGCATACTCAGAGGTGACACCAAACATGGTTGATTTATCAACACATTTAACAAAAAAAATCAAATTGAACGTTCCTATTATGAGTGCTGGAATGGATACTGTTACAGAGTATAGAATGGCAATTGCCATGGCGAGACAGGGTGGAATAGGAATTATCCACAAGAACATGTCTATAGAGGCACAGGCTGATGAAGTTGATAAGGTAAAACGTTCAGAGAATGGTGTTATCACAGACCCATTTTATTTATCACCGGAGCATACACTTGAGGATGCAAACAATCTCATGGCCAAATTCAGAATTTCCGGTGTGCCTATTACAGAGGGAAAGAAATTAGTAGGAATAATAACAAACAGAGATTTAAAATTTGAAACTGATTTTTCAAAGAAGATAAAAGAGTCAATGACTTCTGAAAATCTTATAACAGCAAAAGAGGGTATTACTCTTGAGGAAGCTAAAGCTATACTTGCAAGTGCCAGAAAAGAGAAACTTCCTATAGTAGATGATGATTTCAATCTCAAAGGTCTTATTACAATAAAGGATATCGAAAAGCAGATAAAATATCCTTTATCAGCAAAAGATGAGCAGGGAAGACTTCTATGTGGAGCAGCTGTAGGTATTACAAAGAATGTTATGGAAAGAGTTCAGGCACTTGTAGAGGCTAAAGTAGATGCAATAGTAATTGATTCTGCACATGGACATTCAAAGAATATATTTACAACATTAAAGGAAATCAAAGCAGCATACCCTGAGCTTCAGGTTATTGCTGGAAATGTTGCTACAGGAGCAGCTACAAGAGATCTGATAGCAGCAGGAGCGGATTGTGTTAAGGTTGGAATCGGACCTGGTTCTATATGTACAACACGAGTTGTTGCGGGAATCGGTGTTCCTCAGGTTACAGCTATTATGGATTGTTATGAGGCTGCTAAAGAGACTGGTACACCTATCATTGCTGACGGTGGAATCAAGTTCTCAGGTGATATGACAAAGGCTATAGCAGCAGGAGCGGATGTCTGCATGATGGGAAGCATGTTTGCCGGATGTGATGAGAGTCCTGGAACATTTGAACTTTATCAGGGAAGAAAATATAAAGTATATCGTGGAATGGGATCTATTGCAGCTATGGAAAATGGTAGCAAGGACAGATATTTCCAGACAGATGCCAAGAAACTCGTACCTGAAGGTGTAGAAGGACGTGTGGCATATAAAGGAACTGTAGAGGATACAGTATTCCAGCTTATGGGTGGTCTTCGTTCAGGAATGGGATATTGTGGAGCAAAAGATATTGCTGCACTTAAGGAAAATGGAAAATTCGTTAAGATTTCATCGGCATCTCTTAAAGAAAGTCATCCACATGATATTCATATTACAAAGGAAGCACCTAACTACAGCGTAGATGCATAATATTTAACATAACGGACTGTCACGAATGTGACAGTCTTTTTAGTTTTATAAGACTGTATAATCATGCAATGTGCCTTAAGGCACTTCCGGTGATTTGTATGGCTTTTTAATAGCTTTTATGGTACAATTATAAATATGTATATTTTATACATGTGAATTGGAGAATACTATGAATAAAAAACAGAGAAAAAAACTGGTTATTGGTATAATTATATTATTGATTTCCATATCGGTTGCCGGAGTGATAATAAATTATTTCTTTTCCAAACCGGACAAAGAAGAGATTTTTAAAATCGGATATAAAAAGACAACGGCTGATATAGCGTATGAAAACGGAGTGATTATTAAGGAAGAGTTCCTTACGGTAAATCCTTACTCAAGACCGGGAACACAGATTAAGGAAGTTAATAATATTGTCGTTCATTATGTGGCAAATCCGGGTTCAACGGCAGAGGATAACAGGAATTATTTTGAAGGTCTGGCAGAATCAGGTGAAACATATGCAAGCAGTCATTATGTAATAGGTCTTGAAGGTGAAATTATACAGTGTGTTCCATTAAATGAGGTTGCATACTGTTCAAATGACAGAAATGATGACACTATATCCATAGAGGTGTGTCATCCGGAAAGCGATGGAAAATTTACTGAGGATACATATAATTCGCTGGTTATGTTGTGTGCATGGCTGTGTGATGCATATCAGCTTAAATCGTCAGATCTTATCAGACATTATGACATTACGGGAAAGGTTTGTCCGAAATATTTTGTGGATAATCCTGATAAATGGGATGATTTTAAATCGGATGTAAAGAAAATGATGGATAAGTTTTAGGAAAAAGACATTTTGGAGGTAACGGGAAACTTGAATAGGAATTTAGAAAGTAAAATATATGAGACAGATTTTTACCGCATGGAAGAAGATATGAAAAAACAGCTGAAGAAGAACAGGGTAATAACGGAAATACTTCAAAAACTTGAGGAAGATGTGAACTTTGAGGATGCTGTTGAGAGTATATTGAAGATAGTCGGTGAGTATCTGGAACTGTCAGGCATTGTTGTTTCCAAGATGATTAGTGAAGAACCGGGCTTTTCGGTAATCAGAAGATGGGAGGCAGACGGCCAAGGTGGTGATATTGATAATATCAGCAAACTGTCATCGGCAGATCTGCCGCCTGTAGCTGAGGCCGTTACTGTTATGAGAGCTGAAGATGCATCAGGAAAACAAAAAATTTTCATGGACAAATGTAATGTAAAAAGTATGATGGCAGTACCTATCATGCTTAATAATGCACCTGCAATGTTTGCCATATTTATTGAAAAAGAAAAGGAACGTGAATGGGATAAGGAGACTTACGATTTTGTACTTGATGTATGTAAGATGATTCAATCCATACTTTATAAGCGGGTGTCTAAAAATTCACTTGTAAGTTCTTACAACGCACTTAAGGAAATACTTTCAAATATAGGAAGTGCGGTATTTGTTATAGATAAATATTCAAAGGACATATTATTTGCCAATGAGATAGCACTCAGGATGTCAGGAAAGAACCTTTTGGAAAAAAAGTGTTACGATTTCTTTCATAATGGCTATAATGAGTTCCGATGTAAAAGCTGTAATCCTCACAGAACGGGAGAATATTTTGAGGAAGTTTATAATGAGGGAAGGCATCAGTGGCAGGAGATTAAGTTTACGGATATTTCATGGGTAGATGGAAGAGAAGTTTCGCTGTGTGTTGTTACGGATGTCACGGAGAAGAAAAAATACCAGCAGAGAATAGAATTTCAGGCGAATAACGATTTCCTTACAGGGCTTTATAACAGGATGAGATGTGAGGAAGATTTAGAGATATGTATAAGAAAGTCTGTGGAAACAAAAAAGCAGGGCTTATTATTATTTATTGACCTGGATGATTTTAAAAATATTAATGACGGACTCGGACATCAGTATGGAGATATGCTTCTTCGCATGATTTCCATGAAACTTCAGGAAATTTCAGAAATAGAAAAAAGATGTTACAGAGTGGGCGGAGATGAGTTTATAGTAATTATTGAGCCGGAAATACGTGATAAAGCCAGTGATATATTAAAGAGAATTAAAGATATGTTTGCCAGCCCGTGGTATTTAAACGGAACGGAATATTATTGTACGATGAGTATGGGAATCGTGGAGTTTTTAGGGGACAGTCAGGATGTAAATGACCTGATAAAAAAAGCTGACATTGCAATGTATGATGCCAAACGTGGTGGAAAGAACCAGTGCGTTTATTATAACAGGGGTGAAGATATAACTATAGAGGAAAATCTTAATCTTGAAAAGAATATGAGGTATGCAGTTTCTATTGGATGTAATGAATTTGAAATATATATTCAGCCTATAGTGAATATGAAAACAGAAAAATGTATAGGTGGAGAGGCACTAGTTAGATGGAACAGTGGAAAACTTGGTTTCATGTCTCCGGGACAGTTTATACCTATGGCAGAAAATCTGGGACTTATTACACCTATAGGTGAATATGTGTTAAAACAGGCATGTATGGTTAATAAAAAATGGAGCGATATGGGACATGATATGAGGCTTAATGTGAATCTGTCGATTATACAGCTGTTGAGACCGGATGTGGTGGATACCATATCTGAAATCATGGAAAAGACTGGTGTGAAACGCTCAAATATGGTTCTCGAGGTTACTGAAAGCTTAGCTATCAATGATATGGGAAGAATGAAAGAGATAATAAAAGATATTAAAAAGCTAGGGGTCAGAATTGCGCTTGATGATTTTGGAACCGGATATTCTTCACTCAACTATATAAAGAAGATGGATATGGATATAATAAAGGTTGACAGGACTTTTATCAAAGATATAGTTGATGATGATTATGCCCAGGCATTTATAAAACTTATCACGGAACTGTCGGCGGTTCTCAATGCAGAGGTGTGTGTTGAAGGTGTGGAGACCATAGAACAGTTACAGACATTAAAGAGTACAAATGTATCCATGATACAGGGATTTTATTTTGGAAGGCCAATGCCTGTGAGTGAATTTGAAGAAAAGTTTGTTGGATTATAAACAAAAAA